>JBFLYD010000057.1 GCA_040756905.1 Acidobacteriota bacterium | reverse complement strand
GAAATTCAACAGTATCAATAAAAAGTAAAATTTCAAAGGTAAATTAAATTCAAAACATACTCCAGACATTTTAAATTAATCCAATAAATTCAATAAATTGTAGAAATCTCCTATTCAATAGTTTACACTCAGTTTACAGTTTACACTCCAAAAGAATCCAATAAAATCAAAGAAAAGATCAGGTTTTAAATTATCAAAACTGATAATTAAGAATAATTTCAATATTTTTTAAAATCTCTAACTTATTGATAAATAAAGATAATCAATTTTGGCATAAGATTTGCTTAATTTCTATGAAAAGATTAAGGAAAAGGAATAATCATGAAAGCGAAAAGTTATTCTGGAATTCTATTCAAGATAACAAAATCGAAACTTTTCTTGTTCACGGTCATAATTATTGTTCTCTTTAATATAGGAGCAATTTACTACATTTTGAAATATAGAAGACATAATGAAAATATTTCTAAGCCCTTTAAACTTCATTATGGATATAAAATGCAGAATTATTCTTTTAAAGATAATAAAGGTCAGGTTTTTTCAAGCTTCTCCTTATTAAGAAAAACTAAATTATTTATGTTTTTTAGTCCCAAAGCCAATTTAGGTCCATTGAAATATGCTGACACACTTTATCATAAATACCAAGAGGAAAATTTCATAGTCTTTGGTATTTTTTTAAAAAATATCAACTTATGGAAGATAAGTCCTGACCTTAGCGATATATCAATTCCTATAGTGTATGATAAGGATAAATCACTTCATAAAAAATTTGAGGTAGATTCTCAACAAGCCCTAACTTTGCTTTTGGATGGAGAAAATATTGTTAGATTTGTTGAATTGTATTTAATAGAAGAAAAGTTAATGAAGTTATTAGTGGAAAAATTTTTGTCCAAATCTATGAAAGAAACAAGATCTTTTAAAATTGGAGAAAAAATCCCAGATTTAACTGTTTGGGATATTTCAAGAAAAGAAAAATATTTACTGCATGATATTAAAGATAAATGCATTTTATTCTTTGCCACAGATTGTACTCCATGCAACAAAGAAAAGTATTTTAGTATCATAAAAAGATTCGAAGATGAACAGGGAGAAAACAAGAGAATCATGAGTATTTTTTCGAGAAATTTTTTATTGAAAGAGCTTTCTGAATTAAAGAAACGATACAAATTAGATTCGTCAATTTATCTTTTAAGAGAAGATATTACATTTGATATGCCTATTTTAATTTGGATAGATGATCGGGGATTTATAAAATCTATAAATCAATTAAGAGGACTATAAAATGCATAAGGTGAAGATATTTTTAAGGATATTTGCAATAGCATTATTGTCCTTTGGTTTTGTTATTCAAATCGATGGACAAAAAGCTATTTCTGAGAGAGAGCCCTTGATGTTTAAGACATTGTTTCCCGGTATTGAGAAATATATAAAATTTCCAGTTGGCATAGAAGTAGATAAAGAAGGAAATTATTATATTTTAGAAAGAGAAGAACAATGTATAAAGGTCTTTAAATCAAATTATAATTATAGTCACAAAATTGGAGAGATAGGCCAAGGAAAAGGAGAACTCTATAACACCCAAGATTTTTGTCTCGATAAAAATGGAACGGTTTTTGTTGCTGACTCAGGGAACAGAAGAATTCAATATTTCTCTTCAAAAGGACAATACCTTGGAGGATTCAATGTGCAATTTCGGCCTCGTTCTATTAAGGTGAATTCTAAAGGAGAAATCTATGTTACTGGTAATGCAGATCTCAAAAATAACACGATTATCTCTGTCTTCAATAAAAAAGGAGAGGTTTTGAGAAATTTTGGAAACGTTGATGCGAAATACAAAGATGACCTAATTAAAATAGTTTTTAACAAAAGGACTTATCTTGATATAGATCAAGAGGATAATGTCTACATTACTTTTGAGGCAATTCCAAAATTCAGAAAGTATGACAAAAACGAAAAATTGATATTTGAAAGAGAAATAAAAGGTCCTGAGATAGGTAGAATAATGAAAAAAGCAGCAATTCCTATCGCTGATCACAAAAAACAAATTGTATCCAATATAATTGCTATAACGCATGATATCAGAGTTGATGAAAATGGAAATATTTTAATAGCCTTAGGAGCTCCCTATATATATCAATACAACAGAGAAGGGAACAAAGAGAAGGTATATCATTGTTATTATTCTGAAAACGGAGGTAAAAAAGAAATAGGGCTTTTTAAAATATTTTCTTTAGGATCTACAAAGATTTTAGGAACAAATCCTTTCACCAATTGTATTATTTCTAATAAGAAAATAAAAGAGGATTTTTATGAGGTGTTGAATTGAAAACAGAACTAATGCAAATTGGAAAGTAATTAAAATCAATGGTTTAAATGATATATCCTCAAAATCAAATTTGCGGTAAACAAAAAGGGTGGAAAACATTCACTTACAATCAATTGCAAATTATTGAACAGTCTCAATAAAAGGAGGTGAATATATAATGAAACGAAGAGACGTGGTACTCTCTTTAGTAGTGGCTCTGACCTTAACGCTTCTTCTTATTCTAATCACACCTTATATTTATTCACAAATATCGGTTATATGTGTAACTGGGCCCTGCCAGTGTTATTGTAGGAGTACTCCTCAAGCTTCTGAATGCACATGCATAATGTGGGAAAATGGAAATTGTGCGTGTTGGTGTGATGATGGAACCGGTACGAGTTGTCAGGCTGTAGCTATATAGGATCTTAACAAGATCAAACTCGTCTTCTACAGTTAATTTTTAAAAATTTTTATAAAGACGGGGTTCTATTTAAAAGCCTCCGCGGGTGGTTGAATAGTCTTTAAAAAAGGAGGTGATTAATAATGAAAGTGAGAGTGGCTGTATTTGCATTAGCAGTTGTTTTGACTCTCGTTGTTTTTCTTACTCTAATCACACCTTATCTTTACTCAGATTACGCTTCCTGCGGTAGCGGATCATGCAGGTGTTCTTGTAGTGATACTTCTTGTAGGTGCGATGCTGATAAGGGGGCGTGTTCGTGTTACTGTGCGAGTGGTGGTCAAGCAAGTTGTGGCGAGCTTGTCAACTAAGACTTCTCTAAAAAGGTTTAGCAGGAGGGGTTCAAAAACCTCCTGCTAAACCCTCCATGAGAGTAATGTTGATAAAGATCTGAAAAAGTATTAAATTAATAAAAGTATGAATTCTATGAGAAAAGAAAGTAAAACACTAGAAAAAAGTTTAATAATATTAATCTTAATTTTTTCTATTGCTTCATGTAAAAAAAGCCAAAACAAACTTCAATGGAAAGGCTCCAAAATGTTGAGAGGGAATACAATGATTGTATATAATCCCTCTCGACCAGTAATAGATAAGTTTAGGCTGGATTTAGAAGACCAGTTTACACTTGGGCATCAGGAAGACGAAAATTACATATTTGAAAGAGTAAATCACATTGCTTTAGATAATAGGGGAAACATTTATATTCTGGATAGCAAAAATTGTCAAATCAAAGTTTTTAGCCATTCGGGAAGACATGTAAACACAATAGGAAGAATAGGGCAGGGCCCTGGGGAATTTCCTGAAGAACCTTTTGGAATACAAATTGTCAAAGATTTTATTTATGTGCTTTTTATTAACCACGATAGAATAGATAAATTCGATCTTCAAGGTACTTATTTGAAAAGTATTAAAATTCTACCTTATACTGGCGTTTTTTATATTGACAGTAAAGAAAATATTTTTGCTGAGTCAGCGATATGGGATGAGAAGGGGGAAGCCAGAAGAATCGCCAAAATCAAGAATAATAAAATAATAAAAGAGTATTCTTCTTTTAGAAGATTGGATCTGAGAAGTGATTATCTGATGTTTCGAAGTGATAAAGGGATGCTCGTATATGGACGCAAGAATGAATATAAATTTTTTATTACCGATGACAAAGACCTAAATGTAGAGGTAAATTGTGAGGTATCTCCAATACCTTATTCAGAGGAAGAGAAAAGGGAGCATCTTAAAAACATAGAAAAAATACCTCCAACCTGGCGGAAAGACTATACACTTCCTCCCTTTAAACCCTTTATTTCATGGATATTGATTGATGACTTCGGTTGGATTTGGGTTGTTCGAGAGGGGGTTTCTAAAGATTTATATTTTTGCGATATCTTTGACTCTCAAGGCAGATATATTTATCGAACATCTCAATTATCTCCGGAATTTGTACCTAAAGTCATAAAAGGTGAATTTATATATACAATATATGAAGATGATGAGACTGGAAATATTCTTATAAAAAAATTTAAAATAAAAAATTGGCCGCCATCTTCAAAATATTATGTTTATTGAGAAATAGGAGATAATAATTTTCCCCATAGAATATAAATTAAAATAGAATATCATACTGTTTATAAAGATGAATAGTGATATTTAAAAATCAATCATTTTAGAATTCAAACTGAAAATTCATTAAATAGAGTTTTATAAATTAATTTGTGGAAATAAAAATTAAGTATTTAATTACAAATGTGAGTACATTAAAAAAATTTGTATGAAAATGACTATGAAGAATAAAATATTAACCCTTTTAAGTTCCTCTCCAATTCAGACCTTCTCTCAGATTATCCTTGGTGGAATATTTATCTATGCAAGCATTGGAAAAATTGCATATCCTTTGGAATTTGCAGAAATAATCTATAACTACAAAATACTTCCTGATTATCTAATTGGGATAACAGCAATCATACTCCCATGGATAGAGCTTATATCTGGAATACTTCTAATTTTAGGAATTCTTGTAAGATATTCAGCTCTCATACTCTCATCTCTTCTGATTATTTTTATCATAGCAATTCTAATAAATACCATTCGAGGTATTGATATTAACTGTGGATGTTTTTCAGTTAATCCATATGAATCTAAAATAAGCGGATTTTTATTAATCACAAGAGATCTATTAATACTCATTCCAGGAATTATCATTGTTTTCTTAAATAAAAGCTCAAAACAATAAGAATTTGAGATATTTTTAAAAATATAAGAAAGAAAAATCTCATGCAAAAACTTATAGAAACACATAACTTTCTGGAACTTATGAATTTATAGAGAATTTAGAAGAAAGATTTAAAACTCGAAGAGGAGAGATAGGAAAAAAGCTCTCTGAATTCGAAAAAAATCTTGCAACTAAAAGAATTTAGTGATAATATTTTCAGGAAATTTGGTGGGTGAAATGAAGAGTAAAGATATATTGAGAGTTTTAACTGGTATTGTAATCCTTGTATTATTGATGGTTGGGTCCTATCTTTATTTTAAAAAAACCTCATCAGAGGAGAATAAGGAAGGAGTTACATCCTCAGGTTCAACCTCAGTTTCTTCTTCAGCCCCTATGAGTAAAAAAGAAGAAGCACCTCTTCCTGTGAGAGTAATCGATGCAAAATATGGGGATTTGATAATGAGGCTAAAGACTGTAGGAGAGGTAGTTGCAAGAAGGAATGTGAAAATGAAATCTGAGATAAGGGGGATCGTTAAAAAGATTTATGTAGCAGAAGGGTTCAATGTAAAAGAGGGAGATCTATTATTAGAGTTTGATGACAGAGAATACAGGCTAAAATTAGAAGAAACAGAGGCAACGAGACTAAATCGATTGAGCCAGTTTTACATTCAGAATCAATATGCTGTAAAGGAAACTCAAATGACCGAAGAAGAGAGAAGAAAAATTGAAGATAACAGAAAGAAATTTGAAGAAATTCTTAGTCTATTTAGAAATGGAAAAGCCTCTGAGAAACAGGTTGAAGAGGCAAAAAGAGAATACGAAATCTCATTGATTGAAGCAGGTGAGAAAAGGGAAGATATCCTTGCTGCAAGCACTCAATTGACACAAGCTGAGATTGAGTATAAAAGAGCTAAAATTGACTTGGATAGAACCAAGATCATCTCACCTTTTCCAGGGATTATCACAGATATAAAAGTTTCAGAGAAGGAGAATTGTGAGACTGGGAGGGAGCTTTTCACGATTGTGGATTTAGATTCAGTAGAAATAGAGGCAAAGATACTTGAAAGCGAAATAGGAAAAGTTTTTCCTGGGAGAGAAGCTTTGATGAAATTCTCTGCCTATCCTTCCAAATTTTTCAGGGGAAAGGTTAAAAGCATAAGTCCCCTTGTCAACCCAGAGGATAAAACCTGTAAGGTATTTATAAGCATTGCCAATCCTGAAGAAAGAATTAAATCTGGAATGCACTGTGAGGTCTTCATTGATTCAGAGATTTATAAAGAGAGATTGATCATCCCTCAGGAAGCTGTTCTTGTAAGAGGAGGAAGAAGGCTCTGTTTTGTTGTGGAAGGAGAGCTTGCTAAATGGAGATACATAGATTCAGGTTTAGAGAATGAGGAATATGTAGAAGTTTTAAATGGAGTCACAGCAGGAGAAAAAGTAATTGTTGAAGGACATTTCACTTTAGCGCATGATTCGAAAGTAAAAATTATAAAATAATCAGTAAACAATGAACTGTAAACAGTACTCGGAAAGAAGATAAAAAATTAACAATTAAAAATAAATTAGAAAAAAGATTCAGAATTAAGGATGGAGTAAAGAACTAAGAACTGAAAGACTAATGGCTAAAAGTTAAAGGCTAATCAACATGAAAGGGTTGATAGGATTTTCAATAAAGCGACCTGTTACAGTTTCGATGATTTTCCTTGCAATAATTCTTTTTGGGTTTGTATCCCTTCGAGAACTTAGCGTTGACCTTCTTCCTGATATAAGATATCCAAAGCTAACAGTAAGAACAACATACAGGGGGGCAGCACCAGAGGAGATAGAAAGCTTTATCACAGCTCCCCTTGAGGCAATGCTCAACACAATTCCTGGAATAAAAAACATTGAATCTGTTTCGAAAGAAGGGCTTTCGGTAATTACACTGGAATTTGCATGGGGAACAGATATGGATTTTGCACTCCTTCATACAAGGGAAAAATTGGACAGTGCAAGGTATTTTTTGCCCCAGGATGCTGGAAGGCCAACGATAATTCAGTATGACCCCCAGAGCAGACCGATAATGACATTGGCTCTTTCAGGTTCAAAAACTACATCAATTGTAGAATTGAATTCTTTTGCCGTTGAAATGCTAAAGCCAAGATTAGAGCAGATTTATGGAGTTGCAGAAGCTGAAATTTCAGGAGGTGTTGAGAGAGAGATTTACGTTGATATTGATCCCAAGCTTTTGGAACTTTATAAATTAGATATTTCAGAAGTTGCATCAAAAATAGATGCTTTCAATGCAAGTCTTCAGGGAGGATTTATAAAAAAAGGAAGATTCAAGTATGCCTTCCGGGTCAAAGGAGAACTTGAATCGGTAAAAGATATAGAAAGTATTCCTCTGAAAAGGACAGAAGAAGGTGGGCTGATTCGCCTTGGTGACATCTCAAGGACTTATGAATCGATAAAGGAAAGAGAAGGAGTTGTTAGATTGAATGGAGCAGAATGTCTCGGAGTCCTTCTGTTCAAAGAAGCTCAGGCAAACACAGTAAAAGTTACAAAAGAAATCAGGCAAGTTCTTGCAGAAATTAAAAAGGAAAACCCTGGAACAGATTTGGAAGTAATCCAGCAGGATTCAAAGCTTATTGAGGATTCAGTTTCATCTTTAACCCAATCAATTCTAATAGGAGCTTTGTTAGTTTTCTTTGTCCTTGTCTTTTTCCTCCAGAATTTCAAGGACTCAATAATAATTGCAGTAGCAATTCCCATAGCAGTGATTTCAACTTTTAACCTTATGTATTTCAGAAATATTACATTGAACATAATGTCTCTTGGAGGGCTTGCGCTTGGAATAGGAATGTTTGTTGAAAACTCTATTGTGGTAGTTGAAAGCATTTATCGACGAAAGGTAGAAGGAATGGGTGCTGAAGATGCATCTTATTATGGGACAAAAGAAGTTGCGATGGCAATTGTTGCAGCTATTTTTACAACAATTGCTGTATTTTTCCCTGTTGTTTATGTTCATGGAGTTGCAGGTCAGCTTTTTAGAGATCAATCGTTGACTGTTACATTCTCCCTTCTTGCTTCGTTATTTGTTGCACTGATGCTTCTTCCGATGCTCACTTCCCGTGAGGTTAAAATAAAAGAAATTGGAATCATAGAAAAAAAGGAAGAAAAAAAAGAGAGGAAATTTTTCAGAGCTTTTATATCACTGATTAAGAAAATAATATCTTTTGTGTTTGATTTTATATTATCAAGCATCTTTCAGGCAATCCAATTTATATGGAAACTTATTACAAAAATCCTTAGACCATTTTTTAATTTTGGCTTCCGAGTGTTTAACTCTGGCTACAGTAAATTTTATTCTGTTTACCACAGATTTCTCGAATGGAGTCTTGATAATAAAGGAAAAGTATTGTTGGTAATGGCTTTAATCTTAGCCCTTACTTTTTTTATAGGAATAAACCTGAAAAGGGAGCTTATGCCGAGGCCAAAAACATCATATTTTGAGGTGGAAATTAGAACGCCTGTTCAATTTTCTTTTGAGGAAACCCAGGAGATTTTCTCAAGGATTGAGAAGGATATTCTTGAGAATGAATCGATGGAGTTTGTTTTTTCCCAGGTTGGCATCATAGGAGGAGCAGAGAGCCTGAGGTATGATGTTTCAATCAATTCAGGAAAGCTGGTTGGAAAGACAAAAAGTTATCACGAGCTTCCTGAGGTCCTTTCTTTTGTTCGAGATATTCTAAAAAAATATCCTCAGATAAGTTATTCAATAAGGGAAGAAGAATCTGTGATGACAGAATTTCTTCAATTTGCTGGAACAGGGATTCAACTTAAAATATTCGGAGATGACCTCGATAAATTAAAAGGGATTTCTCAGGAGCTGATGAATAACATGGAAAATGTGAGAGGAATAACTGATCTGAATACAAACATTGGAGAAGGAAAACCTGAGATTCTTGTTAAGATGAATTATTCTTCCCTTCAAAAGTTTGGGATTTCTCCGGCAGAATTGGGAAATTATCTTGTAAATTCTGTAAGAGGAAAGGATGCCACACAATTTAAAGAATTTGATAAAAAAATCGATGTGGTTGTGAGGTTTGACCCTGAATACAGGGAAAGAATTGAAACATTGATGAATCAGCAGGCTGCATTTAAGGGAAATTTAATTCCTTTAAGAGATTTAGTCTATTATGAAATAATTCAAGGGCCTGATGAGATAAGAAGAGAAAATCAACAGAGAGAGCTGATTTTGAAAGCAAATCTTTCAGGAGAAAAACTCTCAAAAGTCATTCCTGAAATTGAAAGGGAAATAAGAAGAATTGGACTTCCCTCTGGGTATAGAGTAGTAATTGGGGGAGAAAGGGAGGAGGCGAGTAAGTCGTTTAAAAGCCTGCAGATGGCATTTCTACTCGCATCCATTCTTGTTTTCATGATTCTCGCGTCCCAGTTTGAATCCTTATTTCACCCTTTTATCATTGTTTTAACAATCCCGATGGGGCTTGTGGGTGTAATATTAGGATTATTTATAACAAATCAATCGATAAATGTGATGGCAGTGATTGGAACAATTGTAATGGCAGGAGTTGTTGTTAATGACGCAATTGTTAAGGTAGATTATATGAATTATCTTAGAAAGAATGGACTTTCCCCAAGAAGTGCTATTTTAAAGGCATCGGAGGTAAAAGTAAGACCCGTTGTAATGAACACAATTACTGATGTGTTTGGAGTTCTTCCTACTGCGATTGGATTAGGAGCGGGTTCTGAACTCCAGCAGCCCTTAGCAATCGCCTTTATCGGAGGATTAACAGTTGCCACAATCCTCACAATAATCCTAATCCCAGTAATATATGAGATATTAGAAAAGAGAAAAGACAAAAAATAAAGAGCCAATAAAATTAAGGCAATGAAAAAAACTTTAATTTTTAATTTTGGTTTGATTTTAGTATTTATTTCCATTGCCTTACTTTTCTCAAATAGTAAGATATAAAATTATAATAAATGAAAAGATATAAAAAAATAAAAACACAAATTGAACTTATTTTTTTGAATTTTTGTCAGAAAATAGATGAGAATATATAATAATAAGGAAAAGGAGAAGGGATGAAAGATAAAGTCAAGAAAATTATTTTATTGACACTGGTTCTTGGAATTGCATCAATGAGTTCTTCTTTAGGTAAAGAAAAATGGAAGGGAAAGGTCTTTAAAGAGGGAGAAATTACAATCATAGAAAATGAAGGGGATGGATTATGGGGAAAGAAGATTGAAGAAAAAATAAAATTCGAAGAAACATTATCTCTTGGAGTGGAAGAAGGAGAAGATTATTTAATGTTTGGACGTGAGGTTTCAATTGATGTCGATCCTTCACAAAATATATATCTGTTAGACCATCAGAATCACAGAGTTTTGAAGTTTGATAAGAATGGAAAATTCCTCTGGCAGGCTGGAAGAAAAGGTCAGGGGCCAGGAGAATTTCAATACTCTATGGGGATAAAAATTACACAAGAGGGTAATTTGGCAGTTTTAGATGGTGGACGTTTGATTCATTATTTCAATCCAGATGGAAAGTTTGTAAATACAATGAGGTTGGATAAATCTTTCCATGAAATCGAATTCCTAAGACATGGAACAATGTTTGTGAATATATTTGTTAGGGGTCAGCCTGGTATTACTGCTGAATATTATTCAAAGGATGGGAAATTTTTGAAAAAATTTCCTGATGAATACTACTATGGGCCAAAAATACCACCAGGAGTTGGGTTCTCTATGGGAGGAGCATTTAAGCTTTCTAAAGATAAAATTTATCTCAGTCTTCCTGAAAAATATGAGATTAGAGAATATGATTTAAATGGAAAGACTTTAAGAAAGATTATAAGGAATGTTAGTCTTAAATCTCCTGAATTTAGAATATTTGCTGAGGGAAGAAGAATAACTATGCGACCTAAGGATATTTCAGGACCATGTTTTCCGTTTAAAGATGGAATGATAATAAATTCTGTCAGTTTTGTTAGGGGAAACGAAAAGAAGCCTTTTTAGGAAAACTATATTGATTTTTTTAACAACAAAGGTCAATTTCTCAGCTCCATTAAATTACCAGAAGGTACAATGCTTTCAATGATTGATTCCTCTTACAATTTTTACTTTATCCAGTCTGACCCATTTGTTAAGATTATCCGCAAAATCCTAAGAATTCATTAATTATTCAGAAATTACATTCTTCCCATTTTTCTTGACCTTAAAATATAGAGCCAATAAAATTAAGGCAATGAAAGAAATCAAAAATTTATTAAATGAAATTAAACTAAAGATTCTTTCTTTGGGTAAAACTCTTGAAAAAGCTGAGGCTATTGGAGTCTTTGGCTCTTTAGCGAGAGGAAAGAATTTTACCAATAGAAGCGATATCGATATTTTTGTGATAGTGAAAGAAAAAAAATCAGATACAGATCAATACTGGTATAATGAAATTTTTGAGGTTTTAAAGGGTTTTGGAAGAGATGTTACAGTTATGGTGTATTCTTTGAAAAGCCTGAGGGAGATTTCCAATTGGTATGTATTAAGACTTGTTTCAGAGGGTATTATTATTTTTGATAAGGGCAATGTTAAAGAGCTTTTTAAAGAGATTATTCAAACTGCTCTGGATGCAGGTTTGGTTGAAGAGAAAAGAGGAAATTATAAGGTGTGGACAATTCCATTTCTTAAACCTGGGACTTCCATAGAAATAAAGCTCAAATGACCAATATAGAAGAAGTAAGAAGGAGGATTAAGGAAGCGGAGGAATGCCTTAGAAGAGCTGAGAGGAATATTGCTCTTAAAGACCATGTTGTAGTTGTTCAAAATTCTCAGCTAACAATCGAACTTTGTGCTAAGTCTATTATTTCGTATTTCGAAGAACCCATCTGGAGTCACAATCCCAGTGATCAGCTTTTAAAGGTTATTAAAAGACTAAAGACAAAAACAACGGGAAAAGCGGATTTATTTTATAAAGAAATTAATGAGCTCGCTAAATATGTAAAAGAGGCAGCACCATGGCACGCCTGGTCTACTTACAGTAGAGAAACTGAAAAAGGCTGGCAATCCACTTCAGAATTATGTACAGAAATCATCGCTAAAGAACTCCTATTCAAAGCTAATAAATCTTATGAGATAACAAAAAAGGTTATTAGTTTATTTGGAATAAAGGATTAATATTAAACTGAATGGAAAAAAGGAATTGGAATAATTTTTGATAATCCTAAAGTTATTCCATATAAAAATTTAATTTTTGTTACAAAGGAATGTAAGGAAAAAGAAAAAAACAAATATAAGATGGATATATTTGAAAATTATAGTTACAAAGGAACAATAGATGTAAAAGGATATGCCGATGCAATTGATAATGAAGGGGGAATATATTTTGCTGAAGAAGAAAATTTCCCAGAGATTGTAAGATACCAAATTGAAATAAGATAAATAAAACAAAGGATTTCAGAAATTTTACTGAGGATTACTGGAGGCTAAAACAGGAAATTAAGAGATGAGCTCAGAAGAGAAGCATAGACTCATACTAATCTATAACATTTTTTGTTAAAATATAATTAAAAGAAAGTTGGAGGTTTTAATGAGGAAAGTTAAATTATTTCTTGCAATTGTTTTTATTATATTGAGCTTTTTTTTAATTAATGAAAGTGTCTCTGGTAAAACACTTCAGGAAAAATCGGGTAGTTTTGATTTACTTTTAGAAGAGGTGAAAAATTATTTATAGGAATAAAGATTCCTCCAAAAGCTTATTCGCCTAAGAAAATTCCCCTCAATTTCATTGATTTAGACATAAAGATAAAGATTTGAACATGGTATTGAGAAAGAAAAAGAGGTTAAGGAACTATATTGAAAAACCTTTAATAGGAATATGCCTAAAGTATTTCGAGGAATTCTTTCCATGGGGTTGCAGATAATGTCTCAGTAGTGGAATGTCCATAGGCTCGAATAATCATGGCTGCTCTCATTACTTGCTTTGGATCATCAGATTCTACAATATCAACTATATCGAACCGTCCTGTGGTTGCGTAGCTATCCTTCCAGACAACTCCAGGGCATTCACTCTTAATTTTTGAAGATACATCAGCTGCTAATTTCTTAAAATCTTTGGGATCTCTGAATGCTTCAGGAGAAATTTTACTCAGAATAATATAGGTTGCCATCTCACGCCTCCTTTTTTAATTTAAATTATAATTTATTTGACCTCAAATTTTACCCTACTTAATAATTAATCACAAGAAAATTTCATAAGATTCTATTTAATACAAACGCACTAATATTTGCTACATCTTACTCGTTTTCCCCCTCACCTCAATCCTCCCCTCAGGGGAGAGGGAGGGGTGAGGGGACAGGAATGCATCAGAATTAAATGCGTTTGTATTAAATTAAATGAGGTTGAGAAAAATTTATTTAGGTAATAGAATTAAATCATTAAATGAAAAATAGATGATATTAATAAAATGAAGAATGTTTTTAAATACGCAGTTTCTATTGTTGTTATTGTTGTTGGCTATGGGTTGGGATTATATTTTTCATGGAAGGTTTCAATGATTACTTTTTTTATTGCGCTTGTTTTTGTTCCATTGGGGATTTTAATAGGGTGGTGGAATATTTTAAGAATACTTGTAGAATTTCTTTTTTCATTATAGAATTTGGAAAATGAAATTTTTTGTTGAGCATCCAGTTACAACTTCGATGTTTTTTCTTGCAGTTATTGTTCTTGGCATATATTCAACGATAAACATTCCCGTGGAATTAGCTCCTAAGGAGGATTATCCCAGAATTACAATTGAAACTCTCTACCCAGGAGCACCTCCTGAAAATGTCCAGACCTCCATCACGTCTCCCCTTGAAGAAATATCTTCCACTGTGAGAGGAGTAAGGAAAATTACCAGCACTTCCTCCATCGGAAGGTCCCAGATTGTCCTTGAATTCAATGAAAAAACCAACATGGATTTTGCTTCTGTGGAGTTAGGAGAAAAGATTGCTTCCTTCATCGAAAATATTCCAGCAGGAGCATATTCACCAAGAATCATTCCTTATATTCCAAAAGAGTTTGAAATAAAGCCTTTTTTATCTTTCACCATTTCAGGAGATTACACTCTTCATGAGCTAAGACAGATTGCTGAGGAAAGAATAAAAATTCCTATTCGCTCCATCAAAGGAGTCTCAGACGTTTTAATTAGAGGAGGCTCCCAACCTGAAATCAAAATTATAGTGGAGAAAGAAAAACTTGATTTTTATAACATGTATCCCCAGGAGATTATTTCCAACTTGATTCAGAACAACAAAATATTTCCTGCAGGAAAAATAAAAAAAGAGGATAAAGAATATGTTTTCAAGGTATCCCAGTCAATTCGAGAAATTAAAGATTTAAAGAACACTGTTGTTAAATATTTCCAGGGCATTCCTATAAGATTAGGAAACATTGCAAAAGTTGAACAGAGTTTTGAAGATGTTCAATCTATAAGAAGAATAAATGGAGAGCCAACAGTAGAGATTGAGATATTAAAGGAGCCAGGCGAGAGCACTTTAAGAGTTGCAAAAAGAGTAAAAGAAAAACTCATCGAGATTCAGAAACAAGTACCTAAGGACTTGACATTTCGTTTTGTGGAAGATGAGAGCAAAGAAATAAAGAAAAGGCTTCAAAATCTTTATTTTTTAATTGCACTTATTATTTCAATAATATTTATATTGCTTTACATATTCATCGGAAGAATTTTGCCATCAATTTTAATTTTATCCTCGATAATCTTTTCAGTTTTTCTTACTATGAATCTTATATATTTCTTTAAAATTCCATTAAATCTCCTGACTTTATCAGGGCTTGCCCTTGGATTTGGCATGTTTGTGGATAATTCTGTTGTTGTCTTTGAGAGTATTTACAGGAAAAGGGAAGAGGGCCTGGCGACTAAGGAATCTGCATTACTCGGAAGTAAGGTGGTACTTAAAGCAGTCCTTGCAGCAACCCTTACAACAATCGCAGTATTTTTTGCATTTCCATATTTTCAGGGAAGGCTTAGAATTTATTATCTTCCCCTTGCATTTGTTATCTCATTTTCATTGATTTCATCTTTTTTCATCGCTTTTTCTCTGATTCCATCTCTAAGTTTAAAATTCTCAATTAAAAAAATAGATAAAAAAGGATGGAAAATCACTCAATTTTATGAAAAATTTGTTAAATTCTCCCTGAAAAGATCTTTAATTTTTATCCTGTTAATTGCTGCAATTTTTTATTTAACTTTTAAATGGTTCAGGAAAGAAGTATCGTTTGGAACTTTTTTTCAGTGGTACATAAAAGATACTCTTAATGTCCATGTTACAATGCCTCCAGGAACTCCGATTGAAAAAACTGATGAAGTGATAAAACAATTTGAGAATAAGGTATTGGAGAAACAATACAGAAAAGAAGTGAATACATATGTATTTCCAGAAAGAGCGTTTATCAGGATTACCTTCCCTTCCCAGGTAGAGCGTTCATTTATTCCATATGTTCTTAAAGAAGAACTAATCAATCTTGCAACGAATTTCGCTGGAATAGGGATCTCAGTTTATGGTTTTGACCCCCAGAGCTATTACAGTGGACTTTATGGAGGCTCTTATCTTCCTTTTAGAATAAAGTTTTATGGATATAATTTCAAAAAATTGAAGGATATCACCTCCCAGGTGGAAAAGACATTACTCAAGAGCCCTCGAATTAAAGAGACAAAAATTGTCTCCTCGAGATGGTACTGGTCAGGCCTTGATTACTATGAAGTGGCTTTTAAGATAAACAGAGATAATTTAAATAAATATAAAATTTCTCCATCCGAGCTATCGCAGTTCATATCTTCAGCAATCCCAGGGAGAACTGGCAGCAGGAGATCTTTAAAATTGGATGGGAAGGAGATTCTTTTTTCAGTGAAGATAAAAGAAGCTGAGGATATGGACATCGAAAAATTGAAAAATATTGTGCTAAGAACAACCAAAGGAGAACTTTTAAGGCTGAATGAGATAGCGGATTTAGAGGAGATTCCGATTGAAGGAGATATAGAGAGAGAAGATCAGAGATTTCAACAAATAGTCATGTGGGACTATCGAGGCCCTTATAAAGCTGGAGAAAGATATCAGAAAGCAATCTTTAACAATTTAACTCTTCCATCTGGATTTTCTGCCACATTGGAGGAGCTTTGGAGAATTACCCTTGAGGAGGAGAAAAAGATAGAATTTGCAATAATAATTTCGCTGTTGCTTATATTTATGATTCTTGCATCTCTTTTTGAATCAATAGTCCAGCCATTTGTAGTGCTTTTATCCGTTCCCCTTGCATTGATTGGAGTGTTTATAGCTTTTATAGTAGCAGATTTTCCATTTGATTCATCAGCTTATATAGGCTTGATACTCATGGGAGGAATAGTTGTCAATAATGCTATATTGATGGTTGATAGTATAAATCATAAAAGGACCAATGGCTTTGATTTTGTTGAAGCAATTGTTAAAGGTGCATCAGAAAGAATAAGGCCCATTTTCATTGCCACAACAACTACAATTCTGGGAATGCTTCCTTTTGTGATTGTTGTCTTTCAGGTTGAACAGAAGAGAAACATCTGGTCCACTCTGGCCTTGTCCATTACAGGAGGCCTTATTTCCTCAACAGTATTTATCCTTCTTTTCATCCCAATTTTCTACTACTTATCTGAAAAAATAAAAATTTCAGCATTAAAAAAGCTCAGATACCTGTAATTATTATAACTATAGGACGCTAGTGTCGTGTCACTTAAATATCTTTCTTTATTCTTTTGTGACATGACACTTTCCCTATGGGAGAAAGATCTCCTTAGACGCTTCTCTGAGCAGCTCATAGGAGCCTTTCGGAGAACTGAAATGTCAGAAGAATTAATCTTTTCTCTTTTATCCGAAAGGCTCCTAGCACTGCCCTTAAGGGCAGTGTGTAAAAGGTCTTTATTTAAATTTAAATCATCTATTTCCATGCACCAGAATGGTGCATGTAGGAGGGTGTGGAATATGTATTCCGACACCCCTCTATGTTCGGGGAAGTTCCTTCCCCATATCCCTTCAGTGTGCTTTATGAGAAATTGTTTATTTATAAAGATATTTATGGGACAGCACACTAATACAAACGCACAAAATATTTTTACATGTAGGGCAAGGCTTTAGCCTTGCATTAAGCAACCCCCGAATCAAGTTCGGGGCAGGCTCTAAAGGGTTGCCCTACAAATTATATATTGCGTTTGTATTAGTATTTAATATTTTTAAGAGAGAAGATGAAAGCTGGAAGACTGATTTTAATTATTATCTTTTTAATAATATTCTTAATTATTCTTGGATATTTTATTACAAAGCCTAATTATGATAAGAAGTATTTTACAAAAGAATATATTGAAAAGTATTCTTCTCCTGAGATTGCATACTATCATTATGTAAATTCTTTGATTTCAACTGGCCCTGAATATTATCAGGAAGTTCTTGGAAGGGAAAATCCACTTACTTGATTTTATTGACAGATGAAGGATTTTGGGTCATTATTTAATACTCATGAAAATAGGAATAGTGGGAGCAGGTCCAGCTGGACTCTTTGCTGCATATGAGCTATCAGAAAAAGTAGATGTAACTATAATCGATAAAGGTCCGGATGCAGAAGAGAGAATCAAAAGCTCTTCTAACATTCTTTTTGGAGTTGGTGGAGCAGGGCTTTTTTCTGACGGTAAACTTAATTTTTCTCCAGAGATAGGAAATAATTTAACTGATTTAATTAATCTTAAAGAAATTGAAAACCTTGTCAAGAAAGTTGAAGAAATCTTCTCCTTTTACGACATCAAAGCAAAAGAAATGGATGAAGAAAAGGTTAAAGCTTTAGAGACTCAAGCAGCTCATTCAGGAATGAAGTATCTTCCTGTAAGACAGGCTCATGTTGGTTCAGACCATCTTCCTTATTTTATCAAGGAAATATCTAAAGATTTAAAGAAAAGGGGCGTTGAATTTCTGTGCAATTCAGAGGTCAACGACCTTAACCAGGGAGAAATATTTATAGATAAAGATAAATATAAATTTGACAAGATATTGCTTGCACCTGGAAGAAGTGGAGCCAGGTGGCTCGAAGGAATTGTAAAGGGAAAAAACATGAATTATATTTACAATCCCATTGATATAGGAGTTCGGGTTGAGGTTCCTGCGATAATAATGGAAGAAATATGTGGAGTAAACTGGGATCCTAAAGTTCATATAAGAACTCCAGCCTATGATGATTTTGTAAGAACCTTCTGTGTTTCTCCCTATGGATATGTGGTGAAAGAAGTTTTTGATAATTTCTGTCTGGTAAATGGTCATTCGAGGAAGGATTTCAGAAGCTCCAATACAAATTTTGCTTTTTTGATTAAAGTTAAACTGACCGAGCCCCTTGAAAACACAAACCTTTACGGTGAAAGTATTGCACTCCAGGCTACAACCATTGGAGGCCATAAGCCAATACTCCAGAGGCTTGGTGATTTAAGAGTTGGAAGGAGAAGCACATGGGGAAGGCTGGAGAAAAGTTATGTACTTCCAACTTTAAAGGATGTTACACCTGGTGATATTGCAATGGCAATGCCCTATCGTTTTGTAAAGGACATCCTTGAAGGTCTTGAGATTTTAGATAGGTTGATTCCCGGAGTGGCTGATAATAGCACCCTTATTTATGCTACTGAAATTAAGTTTCATGGGTTGAGAGTAATTACTGATAAAAATTTGCAGACTTCCCTTTCAGGCATTTATGTGGCTGGAGATGGAGCAGGTTTAAGCAGGGGAATTGTTGGATCAGCTGCCTCAGGAATACTTGCAGCCCAAGGAATACTCAAAAATTAATTTTTGCCTGCCTATTAATTTTAAGTTTATTTGAAATTTATTCCCCAATATTGTATATTAAAAAACTATGTCAAATATTTCTTTAATTCTAAAAGGAATAATAAATGAATATAGGTATTTTAAGAGAGTCGGAGAGAAGGGAAAAAAGAATTCCATTAACTCCCTCTTCCATTCAATCCTTAATTGAAGACGGCCACACAGTATTTTTTCAAGCAGGAGCTGGGGAAGGAGCTGGATATCATGATGAGGAGTTTTCAAAAGTAGGAGCCCATAAGGTATACAGTGAAGATGAGGCAATAGTAAGGTCAGATATAATATTAAAAATTTCCTCCCTTAGTGAAAATCAGGTAAAAAGACTCAGAGAGAATCAGGTAATTTTTGCTTTTCATCACATGGCTGTTGCAAAGAGGAGTTTAGTAGAAGAATTGTTAAATAAGAAAGTTATCGCAATTGGATATGAGATAATTCAGGATGATAGAGGAACGCTTCCCTGCCTTGTTTTGATGTCAGAAATTGCAGGAGCGATGGTTCCCATCATTGCAGGGCATTACCTTCAGAGTGACAGGGGAGGAAAAGGACTTCTTTTAGGAGGTATAACTTCTGTTCCTCCTGCAACAGTAATGATTATTGGTTGTGGAGTTGTGGGGAAAAGTGCTGCAAGGGCTTGTCTTGATTTAGGTGCTCATGTTATAGTTTTGGACAAGGATTTAAATAAGCTAAAGCAATTAGAGGAGTCAACATCAAAAACTGTGATTACTGCTCTTGCAAATCCCTACAACATTTCAAAATACATTCAGTACGCTGATGTTTTGATCGGGTCAATTTTAATTCCTGGAGAGAGAGCTCCTAAAGTTGTCACTAAAGAGATGATAAAGAGTATGAAGCCCGGAGCTGTAATAATTGATATCTCGATAGACCAGGGAGGATGTATTGAATCTTCAAGACCTACCACGATAGAAGACCCGATTTATACTTACGATGAAAAGATTCATTATTGTGTTCCAAACATTCCATCAGTTGTGAGCAGAACAGCTTCTATTGGGCTTTCCAATGTGCTTTGTCCTTATGTGGAAGCCATTGCTGATATGAATATCGATGAAGCTTTGAGAAAAGAAAAGTGCTTAGCAAGGGGTGTTTATCTTTATAAGGGAAAGTGTGTGAGAGAAGGAATCTGTGAGCTTTTTGATCTTGAATATACAGAGCTGTTTTAAATTTAAAAAGGAGATTGAATGAGAAGGGTCACTTTTAAAGAGAGCTTTTTAATCTTGTTGATTCTTGCATTATTCGTGAATCTATGTCAGATAATTTATAAATCCTACATCCAGACAATTCAGAACAGGACAATCATATTGGTAATATTTGGTTTCGTTTTTTTTCCTTTATTGACATTTTTTTATTTTATGAGAGATGAAATATTCACCTACTTAAAATCTGTAAAATTTGCGATATCTTTGTTTATGTTAATAACCTTTTTTACAATTTTAGGAACTTTTTTAGTTCAGGATCAGCCTTTTGAATTTTACCAGAAATACTTGGGTAATTTTTTTTCGAAAATTGCCATCCTTTTTTTTCTGGATACAATTTATAGAAACTGGTGGTTTAATTTCTTTCTGATAATACTTTCATTTTCTTTATTTTTCTGCACAGTAACGAAAAAGAAACTAAACTGGAAGGAACTAGGGTTTTATCTTAATCATTTTGGAATCATTGTAATTCTTTTAGGAGCTTTGATCGGTCACATTTGGGGAGTTAAAGGTTACATGGATATGTTTATTGGAGAGACAAAGAATAAAATAAACATAGTTGAAAGAGGGGTAAAAACTAACAAATTCGTAAACCTTGGATTTGAAGTGGAATTAGTTAAATTCAGGATTGAGGAATATAATCCTGAATACAGAGTGTTACTTTACAAACATAAGCCTGGAAAAGATACTTACAAATTAGCCATCTCATACAAGCCCGAGGAAAGGACACTAAATAAGATACCGGGTTCATTTCATTCTTTTAAAATACTTGATTATTACCCTGATTTTGAAAGAATTGAAATAATCTCGAAAAAGTCAGAGAAACCTTTAAACCCTGTTCTTAAGTTTTCTGTTGAAAAAAATGGAACAATAAATGAAAAGTGGATTTTTCTAAATGAGGACAAAAGTTATTTTGATTTAAGCAGCAATTTTGCGATTCACTTTTTATGGGAAAAAGATGATGAATTTTTGAGGAATCTTTCATATGAAGAACAGGCAGGGAAAAATCTTCTTGAAATAAGCCAGAATAGTATGAAAGAGGAAATTTATGTAGAAAATGGAAAAGAATATAAATATGGAGATTTTATCATAAGGATCCTGGGATTCTACCCTGATTTTACTTATGACGCTGAAAGGAAACAGGCTCTATCTCTTTCTGATGAACCAAAGAACCCCGCTTTGAGAATTGAGATTGAGGATTCAAAGGCTAAAGAGACTAATAGAATATGGATATTTGCAAAGGTAGGAGGGTTTGAAAGACAGAGTTTATTCAACAATCGTCTTAATCTTAGATATAAGTATTTAGAACATAAAAGAGGAGTAAAAACACATCTTGTTTTTTTAGGAAAAACAAAGGAGATATTAAGATTTGGAAGGGAAAAAAATGTTTCAATTCCAATGAAACCAGAAGAAAAGATTGAAATTGATGGCTCAAAAATAAGTTTCCTTGATGTTTATCCAGAAGCTGAAAGGAAAGAAATATATAGAAGTAAATCTAGTAACCCTTTAAACCCAGCTGTGTTAATTGGCGTTTATTCAGGAGATAACAAAGAACAATATCTTCTTGTAGGCAACAATCCTGAACCAATTTTTCTTGAAAATGGAAAATTTGCAATTTCTTTTGAAAGAAAATCTGATGAAATTAAAGATTATGTGAGCACATTAAAGGTTTATAAAAATGATAAAGAAATGAAATCAACAGAGGTAGAAGTTAATCATCCTTTAAAATTTGAAGGGTATGAATTTTATCAGTCTAATTATGATCCCAAAAACCCGGAATATTCTGGAATTCAGATTGTTAAAGATCCTGGAGTAAATGTAGTGTGGCTTGGGTTTGTGATGTTATTTCTTGGGCTTTTACATATATTTTTCATAAAGAGAAGAATATTATTGCCTGAAGTAATCGAGGAGTAAAAACTAGTGTCATGGCACTCAAAATTGTTTTTGTTATTTTATTGTGCCATGACCTTTCCCTATGGGAGAAAGATCTTCTTAGATGCTCCGCTGAGCACCCCCAGACATGGGGAAGTCTCTTCCCCATACCCCTTCAGTGTGCTTTATGAGAAATTATTTGTTTGTTAAGATATTTATGGAACAGCACCACGAGGAGGATTGAATGACTTTACTTGTATTCTCAAGGATGCATTTATTTTTTAAATTGTCGTTTTTATTTTACTTGATTTCTTTTTTGGTTTATCTTTTTTTATTTCTAAAAAGAAAATGGATTCCCAAGTATTTTCCGACTCTTTCTATATTTATTGCTTTTGCCTTTAACACAGCTCTAATTGTATTCAGCTGGGCTACATATAAACAGCCACCCATAAGAACATTGTATGAGACTTTAGTCTTCTTCACCTGGACAGTGGCTTTTATATACTTAATCATTGAACTTATTACAAAGCTAAGGATTATAGGAATATTTGCTTCACTTTTTTCAGTGATTTCTCTGATATATGCTATATTTAAAGTTGATGTTGATAGAATAAATTTGCCGGCAGCCCTTCAAAGTTTCTGGTTTATCCCTCATGTTATAATTTATTTTATTGCGTATGCAGCATTGTTTCTTTCTTTCGTAACAGCTATTCTTTATTTAAAATTTCCTGATAAGAAGAAACTTCCAAAAGGACATTGGTTGGAACAGGAATTTCTCGATTTTGAATCTTACACATACAAGATAATAAATTTTGGCTTCATTTTTCTTTCCCTTGGTCTTCTCCTTGGAGGGGTATGGGCTAAAGAAGCTTGGGGAGATTACTGGGGATGGGATCCTAAAGAAAACTGGTCTCTTATAACATGGCTTGTCTATCTTATCTATTTGCACTTAAGGTTTGTTAAAGGCTGGAGGGGAAAGAGATCTGCCTATTTTGCCATTGCTGGTTTTGTAGCAGTGATAATCACATATCTGGGAGTTAATGTTCTTCCTTCAGCACAGGAGAGCCTTCATACATATCAATAAAAAGAGAGGGATTGAGGTGAAATCGGTAGATATATCGGAGCTAAAAGAAAAGATTGATCCAATATTAGATAAATACGGAAAGAGAAAAGATGCCCTCATAGCTATTCTACAGGATGTTCAATCAGAGTTTAACTGGCTTCCTCAGGAGGCGTTGGATTATCTTTCAAAAAAACTGGGAATTTTTTTAAGTAACATATTCAGTATTGCGACTTTCTACACATCTTTCAGACTAAAACCGAGAGGAAAACATTCAGTAACTGTCTGCCTTGGAACAGCCTGTCATGTGAGAGGGGCTCCTCATATTTTAGAGGAGCTTGAAAGGAAGTTAAATATAAAAGAGGGAGAAACAACTGAAGACAACATGTTTACTTTAGAGTCAGTGAATTGCCTTGGAGCATGTGCTCTCGGACCCATAGTTGTTGTGGATGATGAATATTTCGGTCAGATGAACAAGACAAAAATTGATGATCTCACGGAGAATTTAAGAAACAAAAAAGAATAAGAAATGTTTAAAATACAAAGTTTTGATGATTTGAAAAGAGTAAAAGAAGATATATTAAGAACAAGGTCAGACGAGAAACCAGTAATCACAGTCTGTAATGGAACAGGATGTCAGGCTTATGGCTGCGAGAAAGTAACTCAGAATTTTATATCTAAAATCAGCCAGAATGGGATGAAAGACAAGGTTGATGTGAGGAAAACAGGCTGTCATGGATTTTGTGAAAGAGGACCAATTGTTGTGATCCATCCGAGTGGTATTTTCTATCAGAGAGTGAAGATGGGGGATGTTAATGAAATTATAAAAGAGACGATTGAAAATCAGAGAATTGTTGATCGCCTTCTTTATGAAGACCCATACACAGGTGAAAAAATTACAAGGGAAAGAGATGTTCCTTTCTACAAAAAGCAGAGAAGAATAATCTTCGGAAATAATGGATTTATAGATCCAACAAGCATCGAGGATTACATTGCCATAGGTGGATACGAAGCATTAGCAAAAGTTCTAAAAGAGATGACTGATATGGAAGTAATCAAGGAGATAAAAAAATCAGGCTTGAGAGGAAGAGGTGGTGCGGGATTTATTACAGGATTGAAATGGGAAATATGCAAAAAAGAAAAAGATTCGATAAAGTATATAATTTGTAACTGCGATGAGGGTGACCCTGGTGCATACATGGATAGAAGTTTATTAGAAGGTAATCCCCATAGTGTTATAGAAGGAATGGTTATAGGGGCCTATGCAATTGGCGCAAAAGAAGGCTATATATATGTAAGGAATGAATATCCCCTTGCTGTAAAAAATGCAATGATTGCAATCAATCAGGCTAAAGCTTCAGAACTTCTTGGAAATAACATTATGGGAACTAAATTCAGCTTTGATGTAAAAATTGTAAGAGGAGCTGGTGCCTTTGTGAGTGGAGAGGAAACAGCCCTTATCGCATCGATTGAGGGAAGAAGGAGTGAGCCAAGGTCAAGACCACCTTATCCAGCTCAGATGGGACTGTGGAACAGACCCACAAACATAAACAATGTGGAAACCTGGGCTAATGTTCCTGCTATCATTAACAAAGGCTCTGATTGGTATAAAAGCATAGGAACAGAGACAAGCAAAGGAACAAAAATTTTTTCTCTCGTTGGGAAAATAAACAATACCGGACTTGTAGAAGTTCCGATGGGAATAACCCTGAGAGAAATAATTTTTGAAATAGGCGGTGGAATTCCAAAGAGTAAGGAGTTTAAAGCTGTTCAAACTGGAGGACCTTCCGGAGGATGTATTCCTAAAGAATTACTTGATCTACCGGTTGATTTTGAAAAATTGAAAAGTGCAGGCTCAATGATGGGTTCAGGCGGGATGATTGTAATGGATGAAGAAACCTGTATGGTGGATGTTGCCCATTATTTTCTTGATTTTTCACAAAAAGAGTCCTGCGGAAAATGTGTGCCATGCAGAGTTGGAACAAGGCATATGGTTGAAATTTTAAGAAAAATAAAAGATGGGAAAGGTATACCAGAAGATATTCCGAGACTTGAAAGATTAGCTCATACGGTTAAGGAAGGTTCCCTCTGTGGGCTTGGCCAGACAGCTCCAAACCCGGTATTAACCACACTCAGATATTTCAGGGATGAGTATGAAGCTCATATTGAAAAGAAAATCTGCCCTGCTCTTGTTTGCAAGGAGCTGATAAATTACTACATTTTGCCAGAAAAATGTGTGGGCTGTTTACTTTGCCTCAAAAATTGTCCCTCTGATGCAATTAGAGGCGGCAATAAATTGATCCATATAATCGACCAGGAAAAATGTATTAAATGTGGTGTCTGCCTTGATGTTTGTCCTGTAAAGGTAAGCGCTGTTGTTAAAGTAACTGGTCAGAAAATTGAAACTCTTAAAGAACCTGTTCCTTATAAGGAATACAGGGAAAAGATTGCAAAAGAAAGAGAGAAGATGTGAAAAAGCTAAGATTAACGATAGATGGAAAAGAAGTCGCGGTAGAGGAAGGAAAAACAGTTCTTGATGCAATAAAAAAAGCAGAAATATATGTGCCAACTCTCTGCTATCATCCATATCTTTCTCCCTATGGAGGTTGCAGATTGTGCATAGTTCAGATTGAAGGGATGAGAGGATACCCAACTTCATGCACAACTCCTGCCTCGGATGGAATGAAGGTTGTTACGATAAATGAAGAGATTCAGAATTTAAGAAGAGAAGTGGTAAAACTTTTATTGACTGAACATCCTAATGCATGTCTTATCTGCACTGAAAAAGATAGATGTATAAAATATCAGGGTTGTATAAGAAAAGTTGGTGTTACGACAGGTTGTAGATTCTGTCCGAAAGACCAGCAATGCGAATTTCAGGATGTAGTTGAATATGTTGGGATAAAAGAAGTGGACCTCCCCTTTTTGTACAGAGATTTTACGATTGAAAGAGAAGACCCTTTCTTTGACCGGGACTATAATTTGTGTATTCTCTGCAATAGATGTGTGAGAGTTTGTCATGAAATAAGGGGAGCAGGGGTTTTAAACTTTGTTAACAGAGGAAACAAAACTATAGTTGGCACTGCATTTAACATGAGCCACATCGAGGCTAACTGTCAGTTCTGCGGAGCATGTGTGGATGTATGTCCTACCGGTTCACTTATAGAAAGAGCAAGCAAATGGGCAGGTGTCCCAGAGAAATCTGTAAAATCTATCTGCGCTCTTTGTTCAATTGGATGTGTGATGGATTTTAAAGTCAAATCTGGAAAAGTCATAAGTGTAGTTCCTGATATGGATGGAGAAGTTAATAAAGGTCAGGCTTGTGTAAAAGGAAGGTTTACCCTTCCTTTAATAATTCATAGCCCTAAGAGATTACTTCATCCAATGATAAGGAGGAATGGAAATCTTCAGAAAGTTTCCTGGGAGGTGGCGATTAATTTTATTTCTGAAAATCTTGAAAAATATAAGGGAAATAAATTTGGTTTTATTACATCAACTAACCTTACAAATGAGGATAATTTTGTAATTCGAAAATTTGTAAAGGAAGTGATGAAATCTGGGTATTTAGAATTTACACAGGGATTTTCGTATGCCTCTTCTTTAAAATATTTTGAAAATGAAAATAAACCACTTCTGTTTAAAAATTCAATTGAAGATGTATCAAAATTTAAGACAATTTTTGTGGTCGGGCCTTTGTTTTCAAAATCATTCCCGATCATTTCTCTTGAGATAAAAAAAGCTTCGAGGAATGGCTCAAGGCTTATCCTGATTAACAATGAAGAAACTGGATTGATTAACTATGCTTATGAAACTCTGAAAATAAAATCAGGCTCAGAGATAGCCTTCTTTATCGGGTTGATGAAGTCAGCCTTAAAAAATGGGAATATAAATGAAAGGTATTTTTTAAAATTAAAGAATTCGGAACTCATCAAATCCATTCTGGAAAAGGTCTCCAGGGAGAGAATAGAGAAATCAACGGGAATTAATTTTGAGAAAATAGAGGAAATCTCAGGGATTCTTTTTAAGAGCCCGGATTCGCTTTTATTTTACGAACCTGATTTAATCCAGAATGGCTTTGATACTGAAAATATAAAAATCCTCATGAATTTAGCTATTTCTTCAGGGGCTGTTTTATTTCCCCTTGTAGTTGAGAATAATTTCAGGGGCTCTTTTGATATGGGAGTGGTGTCAGAGTTTTACCATAGGAATAAGGCTGGAGATTTTTCTGAGGTCAAGAAAAAAATTAAAGAAAATGAAATAAAATGTCTCTATTTAGCTGGAGAGTTCCAATTACAGGAGAAATCCGGAATAGAATTCCTTGTAATTCAGGATATTTTTCCCTCTGAATTATCAGAATTTGCAGATGTTATTCTTCCTGCTGCTTCTTTTGCAGAAATAGAGGGAACTTATACAAACGTGGAGGGAAGAGTTCAATTGCTAAGTAAGGTAATTGAACCTGTTGGAGAGGCAAAGCCAGATTGGTGGATAATAAGTGAAATTTCTGAAAAAATGGGAGCAACTGGTTTTGATTATAAGAATTCTGAAGAGATAATGGAGGAAATTTCGAGTCAAATTAAGCTTTACAAAAACATTTCTTATAAAAATCTCAGAGAAAAAGGAAGCGCTTTTATCAACCTGCCTTCTTTCTCAGAGGTTTTGAAGAAATCTCAATTGTTTGAGATAAATCCTGAAAAGCTGGAAGAAATTTTAAGCACTGATTACTTGAACCCTTCAGCCACAGAGGAAAATAAAGAAAATAGTCTATACAGATACAGGAATGTTTTTATCTTAAAAGAATCGAAATCTTTAGAAAGGGTTGTAAGAGGAAAAAATGTTTAAAATCTTAAGGAGAGAACAGATTGTTCCAAATATGCATTTATTAGAAGTGGGAGCCTCTTTTGTGGCAAAAAAGGCTTTGCCAGGACAGTTTGTTATCGTCATGACAGATGAAAAAAGTGAAAGAATCCCTCTGACGATTTCTGATTGGAATCAGGAAAGAGGAACGATAACAATAGTATTCATGGAAGTGGGTACTTCCACAAAGAAGTTAGCAAACATGAAATCAGGCGATTATCTTTATGCATTGCTGGGCCCCTTGGGAATGCCAAGTGAAATTGAGAATTTTGGAACTGTTTTATGTGTAGGTGGATGCTATGGGATCGGCAATATATACCCTATGGCAAGGGCCCTTAAAGAGAAAGGAAACAGAGTTATTTCAATGATAGAAGGAAGAAGTAAATTTTTAATTTACTGGGAAGATAGGATAAAAAAAGTTAGTGATGAGTTGATGGCTGTTACAAGAGATGGAACAACTAAATACCAGGGACATGTTCCTGAAATATTGAGAAAAATGATTTCTGATGGGAAAAAGATAGACAGGGTCGTGGCAATTGGCTGTACCTTTATGATGATGATTGCTTCAGAAACAACCAGAGAGTCAGGGATCAAAACTATTGTGGCCTTGAATCCCGTGATGGTGGATGGAACTGGAATGTGCGGAGCATGTCGAGTGTCAGTCGGAGGCTCAACAAGATTTGCATGTGTTGATGGTCCTGATTTTGATGGTCATCAGGTTGACTGGGAAGAACTTTTCTTCCGACGGGCAGCATATATAAATGAAGAACTGGATTCTCTGCAAAAGTATGAATGTGATGTATATCCCTGAAAGGAAAAATTAAGATGGAAGAGAAAAAAGAGATTCCAAGATTTGATGACTTAAAAAAAGAGGCTCAGAAAGAGTGGAGAAAAGAGCTCAAGAAAGCGATTCCAGTAAAAGAGAGAATGAAGATCCCTCGACAGAAAATGCCTGAAAGAGAACATGATGTCAGAAATAAAGATTTTTTTGAGGTAAACCTTGGTTTATCACCTGACCAGGCTGTAGAAGAAGCAAGAAGATGCTTAGATTGTCCAAATCCATTTTGTGTAATTGGTTGCCCTGTGGCAATTGATATTCCCTCATTTATTAAACTAATTGAAATTGGCAAATTTTCTGAAGCTGCAAGAAAAATAAAGGAAACCAATTCTCTTCCAGCAATATGTGGAAGAGTTTGCCCTCAGGAAAGTCAATGCGAGGTTCAGTGTATAGTTTTTAAGTCCACTGGGGTTTCAGTGGCAATAGGGAACCTTGAAAGGTTTGTTGCTGACTGGGAAAGAGAAAAAGAAGAGATATTGATTCCTCAATTAGCTAATCCTACAGGAAAAAGAGTGGCAATAGTAGGTGCTGGTCCTGCTGGTCTAACTGTAGCAGGAGAGCTTTCAAAAAAAGGCCATTCAGTAACTGTTTTTGAAGCTCTTCATAAATCAGGAGGCGTTCTTGCTTATGGAATACCCGAGTTTAGATTACCAAAGAGAATTCTCGATGCTGAGGTTGATTATCTAAAGAAATTAGGGGTGGAAATACTCAATAATTTCGTTGTAGGAAGAACTGCAACGATAGATGATTTAAAGAAAGAAGGCTATGAAGCATTTTTTATCGGCTCAGGCGCAGGACTGCCAACTTTTATGAATGCAGAGGGAGAAAATTTAAATGGAATTTATTCTGCTAATGAATATTTGACAAGAATAAATCTTATGAGAGCTTTTGAGTTTCCGAATTATGATACGCCTTTGCCAAAAGGGAAAAGGGTTGCAGTAATCGGAGGAGGAAATACAGCGATGGATTCAGTCAGATCCGCAAAAAGATTGGGAGCTGAATGGGCAGCAATCGTTTATAGACGTACAAGAAAAGAAATGCCTGCAAGAGTGGAAGAGGTTAAGCATGCTGAAGAAGAAGGTATTGAATTTCTTTTTTTAACTCTTCCTGTAAAATTCATTGAAGATGAAAGAGGATGGGTCAAGGAGATGGAATGTCTGAGAATGGAACTGGGAGAACCTGATGCATCAGGACGAAGAAGACCTATTCCCATAAAAGGCTCAGAATTTAGAATCGAAGTGGATCTTGTTATAAATGCTGTAGGAACAAGCCCGAATCCTTTAATTCCTCAAACAACAAAGGGTATTGAAGTTGGAAAATGGGGAACGATAAAAGTGGATTTTAATACAATGGCAACAAGTATTGAAGGGATATATGCAGGAGGAGATATAGTGAGAGGAGGAGCAACTGTTATTTTGGCAATGGGAGATGGAAGAATGGCTGCATACAGCATTGATTTATATTTAAAGAATAAAAATAGTCGTTAGCTAATACAAATGAATTAAATAAATTGACATGTAGGGCATGGCTTTAACCATGCATTAAGCAACCCCCGAACCAAGTTCGGGGCAGGCTCTGAAGGGTTGCCCTACTAATAACTAAAGAGTAAGCGATGTCATGGCATGAGGATTATAAGAAGAAACTTTGTTCTCCTGAAGAGGCAGTGTCTTTAATAAAAAGCAATCACAGAGTCTTTATGAGTGGTAATGCTGCAGCTCCATATGTATTGTTGAATGCCCTTGCAAAAAGAAAAGACGAATTGTTCAATGTGGAACTTATTCATGTTCTCCTTTTAGGAGAAGATCCTTTTTCCAGTCCGGACATGGAGGGTCATTTCAGGCATAATTCATTGTTTGTGGGCCCAGCAGACAGAAAATCAGTTAATGAAGGAAAATCAGATTATATTCCTGTATTCCTTCATCAAATCCCAAATTTATTTCTTTCGAGACAGATGAAGCTTGATGTAGCAATGGTTCAGGTTTCTCCTCCTGACATTCATGGGTTTATGAGTCTTGGAGTCGAGGTTCTTGTTTCAAAAGCTGCTGTAGAAAGCGCAGAAATAGTTATAGCTCAAGTGAATGATAAAATGCCTCGGGTTCTTGGTGATTCATTTATACATGTATCTAAAGTTTCTAAAGTAATAGAAACATCCCAAGAGCTCCCAAAGCTTGAAAGAAAAACTTTTACCGATATGGAGAAAAAAATAGGAGAATATGTTGGAAAATTAATCGAAAATGGCTCCACTTTACAATTGGGGATCGGGGGCATTCCTGATGCTGTTCTTGCCTCATTGGAGGGAAAGAAAGATTTAGGAATTCATACTGAAATGGTTTCCGATGGAATTGTTGAAGGTATCGAGAAGGGAATAATAACAGGAGCAAAGAAAACTCTTCATCCTGGTAAAGTGATTGCTACTTTCATCCTTGGCTCAGATAACCTTTACACATTTGTGGATAACAATCCATTGTTTGAGTTACATCCTACAGATTATACAAATCATCCTTTTATCATTGCCCAAAATGATAAAATGGTTGCGATAAATTCAGCAATAGAGGTGGATTTAACAGGTCAGGTATGCGCTGATTCAATTGGACCGTATATTTTCAGTGGATTTGGAGGCCAGGTTGATTTCATAAGGGGCGCTGCCCATTCTAAAGGAGGGAAGCCAATTATAGCACTTCCTTCCACTGCAAAGGGAGGAGAAGTTTCAAGAATAGTGCCGTTCTTAAAACAGGGAGCCGGGGTTGTCACCACAAGAGCCGATGTATGGTATGTCGTAACTGAGTATGGTGTTGCTTATTTACATGGAAAAAATTTGAATGAGAGGGCAAAAGCTCTCATAGAGATTGCCCATCCTGATTTCAGAGAAGAACTTGAAAAAGCTGCAAAAGAAAGAAAACTTTTAAAATAATAATTTCTATAACTATTGTAAAGACGTGTTGCATCTTTTTATGAACGGGCGGACGTGCTGGATAGGGACTGATGAATCAGGAAAAGGAGATTATTTTGGACCTTTAGTAATAGCAGGGGTTTCTGTAAATAAGAACCAGATAAATCGTTTGAAAGAGCTGGGAGTAAAAGATAGTAAAAAACTCTCAGATAATAAAATAAAGGAACTTTCTAAAATAATTAAGAAGGAATTCATAAATTCCCTGGTTACGATAAGTCCGGAGAAATATAATAAATTATGGGGAAGGATGAAAAATTTGAATAGAATTCTTGCCTGGGGCCATGCAAGAGTTATCGAGAATATACTTCAATTAACTTATTGTGATAGAGCTATTTCTGATAAGTTTGGAGATGAAAAGTTCATAGAGAGAGCTCTTATGAAAAAGGGCAAACAGATAATAATTGAACAGAAGGAAAAGGCTGAGGAAGATTTAGCTGTGGCAGCAGCCTCAATTCTTGCTCGAGCCCAATTTCTAAATGAAATGGAGAAAATTTCTTCAGAGATTGGAGTTGAGCTTAAAAAAGGTTCATCCCAGGAAGTAAAAGAAATTGCAAAGAAATTGATAGAGGAAAAAGGGACTGAAGTACTCGATAGAATAGCAAAAAAACATTTTAGAATTACTAAAACACTACTCCTAAACGAAAAGAATTCCTATTAATATGTAAAGAAATAAACTTACTCCTGCAGAAAACAGAGCATAGGGAAGCTGGGTGGTGACATGATCCATGAGGTCAGAAGCAGAAGACATTGCAGAAATTATTGTAGTGTCTGAAAGAGGAGAAGCATGATCTCCAAAGACTCCCCCTCCCAATATTGCAGATAAAACAAGAGGAATGCTTAAATTTAAATTTATTGCAGCAGAGATTCCTATCGGTACCATTATCGCAAATGAACCCCAGGAAGTTCCGGTAGCAAAAGCTATAAAGCATGTTGCAGCAAAAAGAATTGCAGGAAGAAGAAAAGGAGGGAGTGCTCTTGAAAATTGAGAAGCGACAAATTCACCCGTATGGAGCTCCCTTGAGATACTCCCGATGCCATATGCAAATACAACAAGAATAGTAACGGGGAGAAGCCCTGACATTCCCTTAATGATTAAATCAGTTAAATCATGGATGTTTAGATTCTTTTTGATTAAATAGATGACTGAAGCAATTAGAATCGAAATCAAAACCGACCATAAAACTGAAGTGGACCCTGAGCCTTTGAATATATTTCCATTTCCGGAAATGTAAAGAGCACAGGGTATAATAGAGATCATCACAAAAACAGGAATAATTAAATTAAATGGATTTGGCTTAACTCCTTCTTTAGTTTTTAAATTAATTATATCATAGGCGATAAGAGGGTTAGATCCATCTCTGAAAATCTTTCCCTCTTTTTCTACTCTTTCCTCTGCCTTCTTCATCGGCCCAAAATCTTTGTTTAAAAAAGCGATTATAAAAACCATTAAAATTGCCAAGATTGAGTAAAAATTTAAGGGCAAGGATTTAATAAGCACATGAACCGGGTCTTTTATGTTATGAGCTAAAAGAAGGCCGATAACAAAAGCTCCCCATCCATTTAGAGGTATCATCATACAGACAGGAGCAGAGGTTGAATCGCAAATGTAGGCAAGCTTCTCCCGGGAAATTTTTAACTTATCAAAAATTGGTCTAAAGATTGACCCGACTATGAGGGAGGTGATGCTTGATTCAATGAATACAAGAACTCCTATTATCCCTGCCAGAGCCTGAGCTTTTCTCTTTGTCTTGATTATACCCTTTAAAGTAACATAATTTATCAACCCCTCTATTCCACCGGATCTCTGGGCAAGGGCGATTAAACTTCCCACGAGCATACAGAAAAAGATTACCTGAACATTTTCTTTTTTTGAGAAGACATTTAGGATTTCTTCTAATGTGAGGTAGAAAGAATAAAATATTCTTCCTTTGGAAATTATAAGCTCTCCAGAGTAGATTCCAAGGAAAAGGGAGATATAAATGTGTCTTGTGATCAGAGCTAAAGCAATTGCTACTAAGGGAGGAATTATTGAAAGCCAGCCAAAGCTTTCCATTTTTAAATTTCAAATGTTATCATAAATGCAAAACAAATTCCATTCCAAAATTTAAGTCATTTAAAGTATCTTAAGATGTATTAGTTAAATCACACAAAAAGTAACTGAAATGTTATAAATTCTAATTAGAAATTCTTATATAGATTTATTTTTAGACGCTTCCACCATTAAACATGAGGGCCTTTCGTAAAAAATAGCACCTCTACATTGCCATATAAATCTTGCCTAATCACATCGAGGGATTATCTTTTAAAAGAAAGGGTATATTTTAAATAGAAAAATTTGACAAAGGATTTTTTTTATACTATTATATAAGTATGAAATTAAAAACTTATCTAATTTATTTATATGGAAATAGTTTATGATACCTAAATGGCTCGAAAAAAGATATGGGATGCTCGTGGAAGCCTTCAAGGATTCTTTATTCCGTTTTGAAGAAGCAGAAAAGATTCTCAAGGAGAAGTTGCAGGACTCAGAGGAGCAGGTCAATGTTATTCTTTCAGAGTTACGAAAAAGAGATTGGCTCAAAGTTGAACTTGACCCTAAAGATGCAAGAAAGCGTATCTACACATTGATAAGCCGAGAAAAAATATTATCGGAATTATTTACGATAAGGAATGATACTCTAACAAGAGACGATCTTGATAATCTACTAAAAAAAGCTGCGGATCTTATCAGAACAAGGGTCGATTATACATTTATACTTTTCCTTCTTTTCTATAAAAGGATAAGCGACAAATGGGAAATAGAATACGAGGCGGCCTATAAGGAAGCCCTTGCAGATGGTCTTAGTGAGGAAGAGGCAAAAGTAGAGGCAAAAAACTCCATATATCATGATTTCGATATTTCGGATGAACTTCTTTGGGAAAACATAAGAAAAGAACCTGCGCGATTACCAGAAAACTTTTCCAAGGCAATGAAGCTTCTCTCAGAGAAAAATCCTGAGTTAAAAGATGTCTTTGAGAATGTTGATTTTGTCCAGTTCACCACAAACAGAGAGAATGTAGAGATATTAAGGCAACTTGTCGAGCTCTTCAGCGCAAAGCCACTTCATCATGTCTCTCCTGACATACTTGGTGATGCCTACGAATGGATTTTAAAATATTTCGCTCCCCAAAAGGCAAAAGAAGGAGAAGTTTACACGCCAAGAGAGGTTATAAAACTCCTCGTAGAAATTCTTGATCCCCAGCCAAAAGAAAGTGTTTATGATCCTGCTTGTGGTTCAGGAGGCATGTTAATAGCCTCCTATCAACATATTGAAAATGAAAAGGGAAAAAGTGAGGCTGAAAAACTTTTCTTGTCCGGACAGGAAGCCAATCACAAGACTCTCGCCTTAGCGAAGATGAATCTTTACATCCATGATATAAGGAATGCCCAACTTGTGCTTGGCGATACTCTGCTTTATCCCAAATTTAAAGATGCTGAACGTGCCAAAACGTTCGATGTCGTCATAGCCAATCCCCCATGGAATCAAGATGGCTATGGTGAGGATATTTTGAAAAAGGGTGAGTTCTGGAGAGAAAGATTTAAGTACGGATTCTCTCCAAATCAATCCGCAGACTGGGCTTGGATTCAACACATGCTATCCTCTGCAAACACCGAAAAAGGTAGAGTAGGTATTGTCATAGATAATGGTTGTCTCTTTAGGGGTGGAAAAGAAAAAGCGGTGAGAACAGCTATTATTAGCGAAAACCTGATGGAAGCAGTCATTCTCCTCCCTGAAAAACTTTTCTACAATACAGGTGCACCAGGAGCCATCCTCATTCTCAATAAGAATAAACCAGAGGAAAGGAAAGACAAGATTTTATTTATAAATGCAAGCAGAGAATATGAACAACATCCAGAGGTCAGAAAACTCAACAGATTAGGAGATGAGCACATAAATAAAATTGTTATTGCATACAGAGAGTTTAAGGATATAGATGGATTTGCAAGGATTGTAGAGCATGAAAAGATAAAAGAAAATGACTATAACCTGAATGTTACGCTGTATGTTTTTCCTGAGGAAGAGACAGAGGAGATTGATGCGGCAAAAGAGTGGGAAGAGCTTCGCATACTTGAAAAGGAGCTAACAGAAGTAAGCGAAAAGATAGAGAATTATCTTAAGGAACTAAAGGTATCTAATGATGAAGAAAAAATCTGAGAATCAAGATTCTATTGAGTCTGGAGCTGAAAAAAGAGTCAAATTGATAGAGAACGGAGAACCACAAAAAATGAAGATAATGGAAGAGAGGAGCAGATGGGAAAGTTCAAAGATTGAGTATAAACTTTGCAAATCGAAACTTTCTAAGGATTTATGGGAGACCGTTTCAGCTTTTTCAAATGAAGGCGGTGGAATGATACTTCTTGGGTATGAGAAGGCAGACAATAACTACATCCCTGTGGGCGTAGAGAATCCTTCAAAGATATTGGATGACTTTACCTCCACCATTGGGCAGAAATTTAATTATTGTCCTGTTGTAAGAGCGGGGATAACAGAGGATAAAGGTATGCCGATAATTTTGATTGAAGTAAAAGAAGCACCGAGATATCAAAAGCCAATCTACATAAAAGACTTAGGCCCAATTAAAGGAGGTTTTAAACGAATAGGAGCTACCGACATAAGATTAACAGATTCTGATGTCCAGAGATATTATCAAGAGCGAATGGGAGCTCCTGATGCACAATCTGTTATTGGTACTACATTAGAAGATATTGATATCAAGGCTATTTCTGTCTTCAGAAATCTGCGTAAGCTCATAAAACCTGATGCTCCGGAACTCACATTTGACAATGCCGAATTATTGAAAGCGTACAATCTGCTGGCACAAGATGGCAGGACTTTAATCGTAGCTGGCATCCTTCTTTTTGGTAAGGAAGGAATTGTAAAACGATATTTTCCAGCAAAGCGCCTGGATATAATCAGGATAAAAGGGTCAGAATGGGGAAAAGAAAAGAATCCCTTTCTCTCACAGGATTTGACAGGAAATCTCGTAACTCTCTGGTCTTCTGCTCTCGACATCCTTGATCGTTTCTTCTTGATTCCATTTAAATTGGATGAGAAGCTCATTCGCACAGAAGAGCATGCCCATAGAAAGGCTTTAAGAGAAGCCCTCACTAATCTTTTAATGCATCAAAACTATTTTCACCCAAGCCCTGCTCAGATAAGAGTCTATAATGATAGAGTGGAATTTTATAACCCTGGCTACTCTCTAAAAGATCCTTCTCTCTTTAGTTCTCCTGGATCTGAATTGCGCAACCCTCTAATAGCCGCTGTTTTTTATGATATCGGATGGGCAGAAACAAAAGGAACAGGCATTAGAACTACCGTTGAGCTCCTGAAAAAAGAAGGATATCCAATTCCAGATTATTCAAATGATATAAAATCTGATACTTTTACCTTCACACTGCGTCATCCAACCGAACAAGTCACCCCACAAGTCACCCCACAAGTCACCCCACAAGTCGAAATAATGGATAGAATTGCTCTGACTCTAAGTTATTGCCAAACTCCGAGATCCCTGAAAGAAATCATGGTGCACCTAAACTTAAGAGACAGAAAACACTTTATAGAGAAAATCCTCAATCCTCTATTGGAAAAGGACTATTTAAAAAGAACGATTCCGGATAAACCAAAAAGTAGATTTCAAAAATATATTGCAATAAAGAAAGGGGAAAGAGATAGATGATGAAAGTTCAAAGAAAAGTACAGAGGAGCTTATTATGAGCTGGTTTGACAATGGTTGTCATTTAAGTTGTCATTTTCTAAGAGGCATAAATTTATTATATTTTGATGCAAAAAGGTTAATTGGCAGGCAACTACGACGGCAGAAAATATAAAAAAAATTAAAGATTATGTAAAAAGTCAAGGATGATGGAACTGGAAATGCTTAATCAAGCAATTGTTCCAATAGAACAGATTGAGAGAAAAATTTGTTTTATCCGAGGGAAGAAAATTATGCTTAGCACACACCTTGCGGAACTCTATGAGGTTGAAGTTCGTGTGCTTATCCAGGCAGTAAAACGCAATATCGAGAGATTCCCTGAAGATTTTATGTTCCAGCTTAATGAACAAGAGTATAAAATCTTGAAGTCACAAATTGTGATTTCAAGTTGGGGAGGAGCAAGACGTGCCCGCCCTTATGCCTTTACTGAACAAGGTGTTGCCATGCTTTCCAGTGTATTGCATAGCGAAAGAGCCATTCATGTGAATATAGCCATCATGCGGGCCTTTATAAGGCTTAGAGAAATCCTTTCAGCACACAAAGAACTTGCTCACAAGTTAACGGAGCTTGAAAGAAAAATAGAAAGGCAAGAGGAAAAGATAAAGGCTATTTTCGATGCCATTCGCCAACTCATGACTCCACCTCAAAAGCCGAGAAAGATGATCGGGTTCGGAAGGGAGTGAGAGAGACGAAACCGCTTGGAAATGTAGAAGCCTCGGCTATTAACTTAGATAAGGTTGATGATTAAGTTGATGATTATTAATTTGAGGAGGTTAAATAATGGCTAAAAATAAACACGATCAAATTGGGGAAAAGTTGGCAAAAAGGTTTGGAACAGAATATAGAAAGCAAAAGGGGATTGATATAGTTACAGACAATAGAGTGATTGAAGTTGAGACCACGAAAAGTGGAATATATCAAGGAATAAATCAGGTAAAAAGATCCTCAAAAGCAAGGTATATTGCTGTAAACGAAAGGAATCTACAGAATGCTTTAGATGGTACCAAGGGAAACGGGATAGGGGTCATGGATGAAAAAGGAAATATTATAAAGAGAGCAGGGGGGAAGAAATAAATGTGGTGAGAGGCAAAATAGAAAAATGAGAAGAAGTATTGAAAGTGAAGTAATAGTATATCATGATGAAACAAAAAGCGCTGGTACAGAAATATCAAAGGGACATGCTTTGCTTTTTGTACCGATTAAAACAATTATTGAAGAGACAGGTGATTTATTTGACACACAGATAAGACAAGTTGAACCCTTAAATATTCTATTTGAGGAAATTAAGAAGATAAGAAGTGATTTTGGCGTAGATCATAAATTCCATTTTTCAGAGATATCTGGACGGAAATGGGCAAAGCGAAATAATGCCGATAAACAGATAGTTCAAATAGGTGTAAAGTATTTAAAGCAGAATAAAACTTTTTGCAAGTTAGGTATAATTTTTCATGAAAAGCCAAGGCCAGATCAAATTGCAAGTTATGGTGGTAAAGATAGGAATGAAAGAGAATTAAGGTTTGGAGAAACATTGCTTAGAATGTTATTAAAGGGAACGGTTCATTACCTTTATGACAATAGTCACAAAGTGAAAATCTTAAAAATTATTACTGATGGTCAGCCACATCATCGAAGATTAAACGAGTTTAGAATACTGGATAGACTTACAGGAGAAGTTCGGGAATATGTGCAAATTCCCAAGGATGCAGAGTTAGTACATTTGAATTCTAATCATAGGAATTATAATGAAGGATCGGAAGAATACAAGCACGCCAATATGCTTCAGTTGGCGGATATGTTACTTGGTTGTGCGATTCATTGCTGCCTTAAAGATGCAAAAATCAAGAATATAAATCCTCAGATCGGTAACCCAATAGAAGATAAAAAAGGAATTATTGCATATCCTGTAAAAGAGATGCTTGATAAACGAAAGCGGGGCAGTGGATTTAAGAATAGTAGTCATTATAGAGCATTTACTATTTCTAAAGCGCTTATCCCAAATACTGGATGGGAATTTGAGAATATTACAACCAGAAAAATTGAAATTTCAAATGCAGGACAATTGAGTATTTTTGACATATTGGAATTTAAGAAATGACTAAACAAAAGAAATTTAAACAAACCGAAATTGGCGAGATACCGAAGGAGTGGGAGGTGGTGAGGTTGGGGAAAATATTAACGTTAGAGTATGGCAAAGGATTATCTGAAAGAGAAAGAAAAGCTGGAATGTATCCAGTGGTAGGTTCTAATGGAATAGTGGGATACCATGAAGAAGCTTTAGTTAAGGGGCCAGGTATAGTTATAGGCAGAAAGGGGACAATAGGAGCTGTCTCTTGGATAAACTCAGATTTTTGGCCTATAGATACAACTTATTATATAAATACCTTAATAAAAGATATTGAATTGAAGTGGTTATTTTTTGTATTAAATCATTTAAATTTGCCAAAACTAAGTTTGGCTGATGTAGTCCCTGGACTTAAAAGAGAATTGGTACATGTGCTGAAACTCCCTCTTCCTCCTCTCCCTGAACAGAAAAAAATTGCTAAGATTCTTTCAACGGTTGATGAGGCTATTGAGAAGGTAGATGAAACTATTGAGAAGACCGAAAGGCTAAAAAAGGGGTTGATGCATGAGCTACTGACCAAGGGCATAGGTTATAAAGAGTTTAAAGAAACAGAGATTGGAAGGATACCGAAGGAGTGGGAGGTGGTGAGGTTGGGGAAAATACTAACGTTAGAGTATGGCAAAGGATTATCTGAAAGAGAAAGAAAAGCTGGAATGTATCCAGTGGTAGGTTCTAATGGAATAGTGGGATACCATGAAGAAGCTTTAGTTAAGGGGCCAGGTATAGTTATAGGCAGAAAGGGGACAATAGGAGCTGTCTCTTGGATAAACTCAGATTTTTGGCCTATAGATACAACTTATTATATAAATACCTTAATAAAAGATATTGAATTGAAGTGGTTATTTTTTGTATTAAATCATTTAAATTTGCCAAAACTAAGTTTGGCTGATGTAGTCCCTGGACTTAAAAGAGAATTGGTACATGTGCTGAAACTCCCTCTTCCTCCTCTCCCTGAACAGAAAAAAATCGCTGAAATCCTGAGCACAGGGGATAGAAGGCTGGAGATGCTGAAAGAGAAAAAGGGAAAGTTTGAGAGAATTAAGAAGGGATTGATGAATGATTTACTGACAGGGAGAAAGAGAGTGAAATTGGAAACCTGAGATGAAATTTACTGAAAAATCTATTGTAGAAGAGTATCTCCTCCGCAGACTTATAGAAAAGGAGTGGGAATTTGTTCCATCTGATAATCTTATGAGAGAAAACTATAAAGAGCCTCTCCTTGTGCCGAATCTCGTAAGAGCATTAAAAAGAATAAACAAAGAAGCTAACATCGGCGATGAAGAGATAAATAAAGCTCTGAATGAACTAACTTTAACAAGCTCAGGCATTGAAGGAGCAAAGAAAATTTTGAATTTCTATAAATTTGGCATTCCTGTGAAGTTTGAAAAAGAGAGAGTGGTAAAGTACATTCAATTATTCGATTTCAAGGACATCGAGAATAATGAGTTCATTGTAACAACGCAGATCAATTATGACGGCAGAGAAAGAATTCGGATAGATCTTATGCTCTATGTTAACGGCATCCCTCTTGTAAATATAGAATGTAAGAACCCTGCAAGTATATCCGAAAGCTGGTACAACGCTTATAAACAGGTAAAAGATTACGAAAAAATCGTTCCAGAGCTTTATAAGTATGTCCAAATTGGAGTAGCTGCAGAAAGTAGGGCTAAGTATTTTCCTATTGTTCCGTGGCAGGATGAAGTGAAAACGCACGAATGGAAAGAGGAAGGAAAAGATTCCATTGACTCTGTCATCGAAATTCTATCAAGAAAATCTTTACTCGATATACTCAAACATTTCCTCTTTTTCAGGATAGAATTTGGAAATGCCTCTAAGGCGATAACCAGATATATGCAATACAGCGCTGCCAATAAAATCGTTAATAGAGTCATGGCGAATCTCACGGGTCAAGAGGAAAAGAATAGAGGACTTATCTGGCACTGGCAGGGAAGCGGAAAAACCCTTACCATGATATTTGCAGCTCATAAGCTTTACTACATGAAAGAGCTTGAAAATCCCACAATATTTTTCATTGTTGACAGGATTGAGCTGGAAGATCAGCTTTATAGTGAATTCAACTCTCTAGATATTGTAAAACCTGAAATTATTAGTTCAGTGTGGGAACTCAAAGAAATCCTCAAACATGAGGACTACAGAGGCAAGAGAGGAGTTTTTATAGTGCTTATTCATAAATTCAGATATGAAGAACTCAAAGAGGTAGAGAAAGAATTAGAGGAAATATCAAAACACAAAGAAACAATAATGAACAGGAAGAATGTCATTGCCTTTATAGATGAAGGGCATAGGACTCAATATGGAACTCTTGCAGCTCAGATGAAATCAATACTCAAGAACGCCTTCTTTTTTGCCCTCACAGGCACTCCCATTTCAAAGAGAGGAAGAGACACCTATTTAGAATTCAGCTATCCGACAGAAGAACCTTATCTTGACAGATATTTCATAACGGATTCTATCAAAGACGGTTTTACAGTGAAAATCGTCTATCAGCCAAGACTTGAAAAAGAGGTCCATTTAAAAAAGGAGATGCTGGAAGCATTTTTGGAAACAGAACTTGAGGAACTTCCAGAGGAGATCCGCGAAGATGTTGAGGAAGGGATAAAGAAAAGACTTAATGCCATAAAACTCTTTCTTGAAAATCCCAATAGGATTAAAGTAATTGCCGAAGATATAGCTCAACATTTCAAAGAGAATATTGATGGAAAGTTTAAGGCTATGGTGGTAGCTGGAAGCAGAAAGGCATGTGAACTTTACAGACTGGAATTGAATAAACATTTGCCTGAAGAGTATAGCAAAGTAGTCATAACGTTTGATAGAGAAGATGAACTGTTATTAAAGAACGCAGTCGCTGAACTCAGGGCACAATACGGAGGCAAAGATATAGGGGATATCAGAAAAGAAATTATCGAAAAATTCAAAGAAGAACCCTTACCCAGCATATTGATTGTTACTGAAATGCTGCTTGCTGGTTTTGACTGCCCTTCTCTCCAGGTAATGTATCTTGATAAGCTCCTCAAGGAACACAGGCTTCTTCAAGCAATAGCAAGAACAAACAGACCTTTTAATGATTTAAAAGAGTCTGGAATTGTAATTGATTATGTGGGTATTTTAAAAGAATTTAAGAGAGCCCTTGAAATGTACAGCGAAGAAGATATCAAAGGTGCTCTCTTTAGTCAGGACAATGTTATAGAGGAATTTGTAACTCTTATTAGAGAGATTTTGGAAATTCTTAAAGAAGTATCGATTGATTACAAAAGGGAAACCTTATTGAAAACTATAGAAGTTCTTACTTTAGATGAAGAGAAAGGGAAAGAATTTCTTGAAAAGTACAGAAAATTAAGTAAAACTTTCGAACTTCTTGGGCCCAATGAGATCAAATTGGAACATTTTGATTCCTATAAATGGCTCTCTGCAATTTACGCATATTACATGAAAGTAGTCATCCAAAAATCTGTTTATGAAGGCTATATTCAAAAATACTACGATAAAACTATAAGATTTGTTCATAGGGCTACTGAAATAGATACACTTGAGCGAGAACTTCCAACTATAGCTTTTGATAAAGAGTATCTCGAGAAGCTAGAAGAGAAAATTAAAGGAAAAGAGGAGAAAGCAGCGAATATCCTCTTTACCCTTAACAAGTTAGTTCTTGTAGAAAGACACAGAAATCCCATCTATGAGTCATTGATTGAAAAAGTCGAAAGGCTTCTTGAGCTCTGGAAAGAAAAGACTAGAGATTACGCAAAGATTTATACTGAAGGTGTAAGAATACTTAAGGATATCAATACTCTTACAGAGAGACAAAAGTCTTTAGGATTTTCCAATCTTGAATATGCAATGCTCCTTCAACTTGAGCAGAAACTGGAAAATGGAGAACAGCTTACAAAAGAAGTGATGGAACTCTCACAAAATCTTCAAGAGCGTATGTTTTTAGGCTGGTTTAATCAAGCTACTGCAAGAAAGGAAGTAGAGCGTGAGATAAGAAGATTTGTTAGGAGGCTTAAAAGCAAGCATGCTCTCTCTTTAGATGAAATGAATACTCTATATGGGAAACTCATTGAAAGTGTGAAAAATTATGGAAATGCATAACATAAGATATAAAACTTCTTACAGGAATATAAAATATCCAAGGTTAGAATTTACAACAGGTGAGCTTCTTTTAGTACTGCCTGTGAGATTAAAACCTGATATTATTCTTGAAAAGCACAAGAATTGGATTTTTAAAAAGAATGAATTTATAAGGGAATGTTTAAATCTTTCTTCAAATAAAAGATTGATTGAGAGAAGTGAAAAGGAATTCAGGACTCTCATTGAGAAATTTGTTAAAAAAATCTCCAAAGAATTAAGTATTGGATTGAATAATATCTATTTCAGAAATATGAAAACAAAATGGGCAAGCTTGAGTCCCAAGAGAAATCTGACTATAAATATACTGATGCAAAAGTTGCCCAAGTATTTGATAAAGTATGTAATCTTTCACGAAATTACCCATTTAATAGAAAAAAGACATAACGAAAATTTTTGGAAAATAGTCTCCAAAAGGTTTAATAACTACAGAAATTTAGAGAAAGATTTGTTCATATATTGGTTTAATATTCAATATGGCACGAGAAAATGACTACAATCTTTGCATCCAATACCATATTCCTTTATCTTGAATTTTAAAAATATTATATAAGGATAAAGTATTTATTAAATAGATTTTTTTAAAATTGTGGAATAGATTCTCTTTAATTTTTCTTGTAAATCTAATAACGAGCCTTCGTTAATGATTGTAAAGTTTGCCATCTTAATGCATTTGCCAACCTGCTGGCCATCTTCGGGCTCATTAACACCTATGTCCTGTCTGATTCTTTCTATAATTTCCTCTTTCTTTTTCGGGTCATCTTCTCTTTCTCTTTTCAATATTCTTTCTATCAAAATGTTAAGGGGTGCGATAATTCCGATAAGATAGAAACCCTTCATTTTTTTCAATTCTTCTATTTCAGCAGGGTTTCTTATTCCATCGATAATCCAGTTTTTTTCAGGGAAGCTTTCAATTATCTCTCTTACTTTCATTCCTAAAACACCTGCTCCAAATTCTTTTCTCAGGCTATTTCCTATGTTCTGAAGGTTTTCTCTTGTAACTGGAATGTTTCTTTTTTTTGCTTCCTCTCTGACCATGTCTGAAAGAGAAATGTATTTGAAATTATTTTTCCTGAAGAACTTAACAACCTCTCCTTTTCCAGAGGCAATCGGACCGGTTACTCCGATTTTCATTTTTGTTTAAGTTTATTCAATTGATGCAGCAATTCTCCATACTGATATTTATCCTCTATTATATCTGTTATCTGCCATTCTTTAACCCATTTATCGACTGAAAATATTCTGAATTTTCCATCTTCTGTCGAGCAGACGACTCTTTTCAATCCTGAATTTATTATCATTTTTTTACAGATAAAACAGGGATAGGCATTCAGCAATTTTACATTCCCTGTAACCTCTTTTTCATTTTCCAAGGATTGAGAAATAGAGGAATCTCTTTTTTCTCCATAGATAAACATATCTCCATTAAGAAGGGAAACGCCTGCTCTTGCAGCATTTATTATGGCATTCTGTTCTGCATGGACAGACCTGCATAGTTCATACTGAGCACCTGAAGGAATACCAAGCATCTGCCTGAGGCAGAATCCGTGTTCTAAAGAGCTTTTTGTCTTTCTTGGTGCTCCCACATATCCGGTTGCAATGATCTGGTCATCCCTTACAATTATTGCTCCGATTAAAACTTTAAGGCATGTTGACCTTCGAGAAACTTCTTTTGCAATATTTAAATAATATCTATCCTTCGAAGGTCTTTGATTTTTTTCAGCATCTTTTTTCATAGATGAAAAATTTTAATCTAATCCTTTTCTTTTTTCAATTAACTTGATTTGCAGTAATCATCTAAAGTTTTGATTAGGAGGGGGGAATTTAATGTATTTCTGAGATAGGAGGAGTGGCCAAGAAACCTACTTTATTTGCAATCCCCTGGGTCAACAGGAATTTCAATGGTAGAGCCATCTGAAAAAGCAATTGTAAAAACAATACATCTTACATCGATACAGTATTCCGGACCTGTTTGGCTGTAGTTAAAACCAAGAAAACTGAATTCAATATCTTCGCAAGGTTCTATCTCAACTGTGTAGGGAGTATAGTTAGGAGCATCTATTGCATATATATTTATTCTCTGTTTTTCTGCAGCTCTAACCCCACCGTTAACAACCATATAGTCCCATCCGACAAAATCAGTCGGAAACCCTTTCTTTTTTCCAAAGAATGCATATTCAAGATATAAAGGATTAGGACTGTTTGAATAGAAGGAAAATGCTTTTAATTTGACCGTGAAATTGAACACATTCTGGATGGTTATTATAACTTTATCCCACATATTTTTTCCATCTCCTTTTTCAGGACAGTGGAATTTCTGATGTTTTCTTGATTTTTCTATGTAAATTAAATATCCGGGGACGCCAGGTACTCCACATCTCAGGTTCCAGTTCATGTAAGGACCACCATTCACAGGCAAATAAAAATCACATGCCCATGCTCCAGGAGGAATTTGAGGAATTGGAGGAAGTTTCGCATACTGCCCAACTCTCTGCCCAGGGCCTAAATAATAATCTAAATTTTGAGGGGGTTGGTTGTCTATATCAGTTATAATTTTTCTTTTGCCAATAGGGATTTTTACAGGGCATGGTGGAGAGCAAGTATCAGTTTCAGTGCTGTAATCTCCAAAATCAGGGTAAACTGTTAATTTTTGCAAGGTAGATGTTCCATTTGGGTAGTATATGTCTATCTGGTCAATCATTCTTGGAACTCCCGCACCGTTTTTAATAGTTCCTTTTACATAACCTCTGACTTCATCTTCTTCTATGTTAAGAGTGATATCATCTGTGGTACCTGATTGTCCGTCAGGGCCATAGCTTCTTAAAACTTTTAAAACAGCTCCAGTTCCATTTTCATATTGAATTAGATTTCCCCATGTATCCAGAAAAGCAACATAGTTACCATTATGCTGAATTGTATTCAAATAAGGTCCTCTCCAGCCGAATTCAACTTTTGTTGTTGCATCAATTGTCCAGGATGGATATGAACCCTGAACCATTAACTCATTTAGAGTTGCTGGAAGAATTCCTAAATCTCCAACAAAACCATAAGAGGTTCTAAGATTAGAACCCATCAATTCCTCTTTTCCTACGATTGCCTCTTTTATTATCTCTAATTTCTCCTCTGTTTTAAGAGTTTCCCTTTTCTCGATTGATTTTACGATTAAAGGAAGAAAAATTGCTATACCAATCAATAGAATGATTATTACTGCCAATACCTGAAGAAGAACAATTCCTTTTAGTTTGGATTTTTTATAAGACATTATTTTTTATGATGATTTAATATTAGAGTCTCCTGAATATTTTTACCAACAAATTTTCTCAAAAAAAGCGTATAGCACTTGAGTTTGTATTGTTTTATGGCCAGGCGCAGGTTCCTTTTCTTCTCAAGTTAATTCCATTGACAGGTCCATTGTTTATGACGCAGAATTGATTCAAATCTACTGAATCAGCAAAGCTTCCATTGTTATTTGCATCGGCAATCAATTTTCTAACACCTGCAGGAAATGTAGTTAATGAATACGTAAAATTACCGGTGGAGTTTGTTGCAGTTGCATATGTCACTGTTGTTCCATTTGGATAATATAATCTTATTGCTCCAAATAGAATTCCCATTCCACATTCATCCTGAGAGTTTCCTTGTAAGTAGGAGAATGCTTCCTGGAAAAAGATATAAACAAATACATCATCGCCTCCTCCTGAGGCTCCATCAGGACCATAGGATTGAAGGGTAACAACAGGATTTCCTGATAAATTTTTTGTATACTGAATGTCATTTCCCCATGCGTCTATCAATGCCACATATTTAGTGTTTCCGCTTATTGTGGTCTGAGTTGTCTCAAGGTAAGGCCCTTTCCATCCCCACCATAATCCTGATGTTCCATCTTGCTGGTAGTTTGGCTGGGTTCCCTGGACGATTAAATCAGTGAGGGCATTGGGCAAAATTCCCATATCTCCAATGTACCCAAATGATGTCCTCTGTCTGTACAATATGTGAGTTGGGTCTCCAACGATAGCCTGCTTAATCATTTTCATTTTCTCCCTTGTTGTGTCAAATCTCTTCTGGTCAATATTCCTGAAGATTAAGGGAGTAAAGAGACCTGCTAAAAGAGCGATTATTGCTATAACAATAATCATTTCAATCAAAGTTAATCCTTTTTGGTTTTTCTTTTTTATTTCCATTTAAAACTCATTTTTTATATTTAATCATAAAAATTTATTTTATTCCAAATCCAATATCATCTCCACCTATTGAGCCTTCGCCTGTGTATTTTGTTTCAATTGTCATGTTAGGACCAGAAGAGATTACCCACACCCTTCTTGTGCTCGAAGTTGAATAATCAGCTCCTTCAGGAAGCCATCCCACATTAGCCACATAAGCATACTCCCATGGGTCTAATTCCAATTTAGTTATGTAAGGACCTTCCCACGCTGGAAGCCCATGGGGATTAGGGCTTATTTCTACAATCTGGCTATCATTGTTGATAAGAAATTGTTCCATGGTTCTTATCTGCCCCCTGTTCCAGTCATAATCAGAGCCATCATCAGGAGGAGCGATTTTTGTTATATCCTCTGATGCAATAACATTAATCGCTTGCCATGGATTTGAAGCTCCGTTTCTATGTTTTGAAGGCCAGAACCCTATGTCATTTCTGTATTCCACAATAGCTTTTCCTATAGATTCTACATCACTCTTCGCTCTGGCAATCTTTGCATCTTCTATGTTTTTAATGATTATTGGAGTGAGGATTGCAGCTAAAACTGCAATGACTGCCAGCACAACGATTACCTCAATTAGAGTAAAGCCTTTTAGTGTCGTCTCACCTAAATACCTTTTGTTATTTTGATGTGACACGGCACTTTCCCTCTGGGGGCAAGCTCCCTTTAGACGCTTCGCTGAAAACACCCCAGACATGGGGAAGCCTCTTCCCAATACCCATTCAGTGTGCTTCATCAGAGATTGTTTGTGTGCGAGGATATCTATGGGACAGCACACTAATTGTTTCATTTTATCTCCCTTAACATTTGTTCAGCCTTCTTTTTTAATTCTTTTGTTTCAGGAATCCATCTTGAATCTGGCTCCATGTTTATAACTTCCTGCAATTCTTTTTTTGCCTCTTCTTTTTTCTTGAGTTTTAAATATGTATCGGCAAGGTAGATTCTTGTTAATGCATTTGTCGGACACATTTCTTTTGATTTTAAAAGGTATTCAAGGCTTTTTTCCTTTGAGCCTCCTGCAATTCCAGGAAGCTTATAGTACATCCTGCCAAGTAACCTGTAAGCTCCAGCGCCTTCTAAATTTGGGTCTATGCTCAATGATTTATTAGCTTCTTCTTTTATGTCATCAACAAGAAAAAGGCTTTTTAATACTCCACGGGCTTCTCCATAGACTCCATATAAAACAGCGAGCCAGAAATGACCTTCTGCTTTATCAGGGTTTATTTCTATTGCTTTTTTTGATATTTCAACACCTTTATTAAAAATTTCTACCCTTTCTTTTTCAGGCGAATGGTTTCCGATGTAGTAAATTGTTTTTGCTAACTTCCAGTGAGCTTCAAAGTTCTTAGGGTCTGATTTGATTATTTTTTCATATATTGAAGCTGCTTCTTTTGCCTTGTTCAACTCTTCTCTCATCGAAAAAAGATTGTCAGCCTCAGTCATTATTTTCCCAACATCCTGTGAAAAGGAAATTACTGAAATACAAAATAAACAAATAGCTCCGTAGAATATGTTTTTCATTCCTCCTCCTCTTTTTCAAAAGATTATAAATAATTTTTAATACAAAGGTCAAATTTAGACAAAAAAGGGAAAAAGGGGACAGGCTACTTTTTTATTTGCAACCTTTTTAAATGTTTCTATTAATTGTACGTGTACGGTGTCAAAAAGTTAAGCCTGACACCGATATTACGGCGTTAAGGAAATTAATACTATAATACTAATACAAACGCATTTAATTCCGATGCATTCCTGTCCCCTCACCCCTCCCTCTCCCCTGTGGGGAGAGGATTGAGGTGAGGGGGGAAAACGAGTAAGGTGTAACAAATATTAGTGCGTTCGTATTAAATATTAATATTGAATAACAATAATGATTAATATATATATAAATTTGATTTTTTAAGTATACATTACATGCTTGAGAATGCAAAATATTTTCCCCTTGGCGAGGATGGGATTCTTTTTGTAATTGGAAATGAGATTAACATTGAAGAAAATAGAATCATATGGAACATAGCCAGAAGAATTAAAGACCTACAAATTAAAGAGATAAAGGAGATAGTTCCTGCATATTCTTCGCTTGCAATCTTTTACAAACCTGAATCGATAAAGTATGAACAGATAAGAAATTTAATTGAAAATATCGTTAATAGTTCAGAAAATTTAGATAAAGAGGAGGAAAGTTTTCAAAGAAACATTGTTATTCCTGTTTGTTATGGGGAAGATTTTTCTCCTGATTTGGATATTGTCACTGAAATTTGCAGCATAAAAAAAGAAGAATTCATTGAAATTCACTCGTCGAAGATTTACAGAGTTTTTATGCTTGGGTTTTCTCCAGGCTTTCCCTACATGGGAATTCTTGATGAGAGGATTCAGGTTCCAAGGAGAGAGACTCCGAGAATTAAAATACCCCCTGGTTCAGTGGGGATAGCAGAAAAGCAAACAGGAATCTATCCTGTTGAAACTGCTGGAGGATGGAGGATAATCGGAAGAGCTCCTTTAAAAATTTTTGACTTAAATCAGGAGAATCCATTTTTACTTTCACCTGGTGATAATGTTAAATTTAAGCCCATAGACTCTCAAGCTTACTCGAGGATTGAAAAAGGGGAGAAAGAATGGATGCTATACGAATCATAAAACCAGGCTTATTTACAACAATTCAGGACAGAGGTAGAGAAGGATATAGAGCTTATGGCGTGCCGCCCTCAGGAGCTCTGGATAGATTCTCATTCTATCTTGCAAATTCCCTTGTAGAGAATCCATGGAATTTCCCTGCTTTTGAAATTACTCTGCTCGGTCCAAAAATTGAATTTCTCTCAGATTTAGCTTTTGCAATAACAGGAGGAGAGATCGAAATTCGATTAAATGGGAAAGAAGTTGAAATGAATCAAACTATTTCTGTTAAGAAAGGGAATTTTCTCGAATTGGGTTTCGTTAAAAAAGGAGCGAGAGCTTATCTTGTGGTATCAGGACTTCTTGATATTCCGGTAGCACTTGGATCTTATTCTACCTATACAAAAGGAAAAATAGGTGGTTATGAGGAAAGGCAGTTAAGCGAGGGCGATATTATAAAATTGAAAGAGATAAGGCAATTTGTTAAGCATAAAGAAATCAAGGTAAATTATCAGAAGAATTTTTTGAGTCCGTTTAAAGTTGACTTCATTTTAGAGAAAGAGGATGAATTAATTTTTTCAGAGTATGAAAAATTTTTGAGTGAAATATGGATCGTAAAGCCTGAATCTGACAGGTCAGGTTATAGGCTCAAAGGAATTGAGGTTTATCCTTTTAAAAAGAGAGAAATTCTCTCCGAGCCATTAAATACAGGAACAATTCAGATTCTAAAAGAAGGAAATCCAGTTGTAATCTTAGCAGATGGCCCAACTATAGGAGGTTATCCAAAGATAGGGACGGTTTTAGTTTCTGACCTTGATAAATTCGGTCAGATGAAGCCAGGGGATAAAATAATTTTTAGAAGAGTTTCCTTTGAGGAAGCATACAAAAAAAGGGAAGAATATATCAGGAGGATTGAGAATATTTATGAATTATTGTAATAAGATTTGAGGAGAGGATATATGAAGGTAGATTTAAATGCAGATTATGGAGAAAGCTATGGAAATTTGAAAGTTGGAGAAGATGAAAGAATATTGAATTTTGTGACATCTATAAACATTGGTTGCGGTTTTCATGGAGGAGATCCGACTACCATGAGAAAAATAGTTCAGCTTGCAAAAATACACAATGTTTCAATCGGAGCTCATCCTTCTTTTCCTGATTTGATGGGGTTTGGAAGGAGAGAAATGAAAATTGAAGAGTTCGACCTTGAAAATATCTTAATCTATCAGATTGGAGCTTTAGAAGCCATGGTAGAAATAGAGGGAATGGAAATCCAGCATGTAAAACCTCATGGAGCTTTGTATAATATGGCAGTCAAAGACAAAGAGTTAGCCAGAATAATTTCAAGAGCGATAAAAAAAATAAATAAAAATTATATGCTTGTTGCTTTAGCTAACTCACAATTTGCAAAAACAGCAGAAGATGAAGGATGTAGAGTCGCTTATGAAGCTTTTCTCGATAGGCGTTATAATTCAAAAGGTGAGCTTGTCCCGAGAACTGTTAAAGGAAGTTTAATTGAAAACAGAGAAGAAATATTAAATCAACTTGAGAGAATGGTTTTATACCAAAAAATTAAAACTGTTGAAGGAGGGGAGATTCCAATTAAATTTCATACACTTAGTCTTCATTCAGACACACCTGGAGCGGTTGAGTTAATTCAATCAGCCAGAGAAAAATTGGATAAACTCGGTGTTGAAGTTTGCCCCTTAAGCCAAATTATTCTTCTTTAATTTCTTTATACTTGTTAAGTCCTTCTTTAAAAATTCTTAAAGCTTTCTTTAGATCTTCCTCTTTCAAAACATAAGCTATTCTTACTTCATCTTCTCCAGAGTTAGGAGTTGCATAGAATCCATTTCCAGGCGCAACCATAACAGATTCTCCATCGATAGAAAAATCCTTCATTAACCAGATGGCGAAATCCTCAGCATTTTTTACCGGCAATTTTACAATCATATAAAAAGCACCCTGGGGCTTTTTCAAAATAACCTTTTCTACATTTGAAAGTTCTTCATACATAAGGTTTCTTCTTCTTTCGTATTCTTTCTTGATGGGCTCAAAATAACTTGGGTCCATCTTATAGGCAGCAATCGCACCCAGCTGCTCAATTGTCTGAGGACAGAGTCTTGCTTGAGCAAACTTTGTTAAGGATTCAATTACCTTTTGATTTTTTGAAACCACAGCTCCCACCCTCGCCCCGCATGCACTGAACCTTTTTGAAATAGAATCAACTACAATTGCCCTGTCATAGATATCAGGGAACTCTAAAATACTTGTGTGAGTTATACCATCATAAATAAATTCTTTATAGACTTCATCGCTTATAAGAAAAAGGTCATATTTTTTTACCAGGGTTACAATTTCTGAAAGCTCTTCTTTTGTGTAAACAGTTCCAGTTGGATTGTTTGGAGAATTTAATAACATTGCCCTTGTTCTCTTTGAAATTTTTTTCTCAAAATCTTTTATTTTTGGCGGTCTGAATCCATCCTCTGCTTTCATTGTGGCAGGCTTTATTTTCAAATTTGCCATTGAAGCATAACCATTATAATTAGTGTAGAATGGCTCTGGGACGATAATCTCATCACCGGGATCAGCCACTACATTGAATGAGAATAAAATTGCTTCACTTCCGCCAACTGTAATGATTACCTCATCTTCATTTATAGGGATTCCATATCTTTGAAAATAAAAAGAGATTTGTCTTTTTAATTCGGGTAAGCCGGTTGATGGTCCATAGCTTAATACTTCATCATTGTATTTTTTTATTGCATCGATTATGGGCCTTGGAGTTGGAATGTCAGGTTGACCGATGTTCAGGTGGTATATTTTAATTCCTCTTTTTTTTGCCTCATCCGAATAGGGAACAAGTCTTCTTATGGGGGAAGCTTGGATTTCTTTACCTCTTTTGGATATTTTCATTTATTAGTCCTCCTTCTTTGTTTTTATAAGTCCAAGAAAATTTTATTTTACAGTAAAACCTGTGTCAATTTAAAACTAAAAAATTTGAACAGCAAGGATGACCAAAATAGGATATTGAAAAAGTTTAAAAAAAGTATTAAATTAAATGTAAAGATGAAAACTTTTTATGAAATTAAATTGAATATATGTCTTATCTCCCTTCTAATAGTTCTCCTTATTTTTCCATCTTACATATTATCATCCCAGGAGAAAGAACAGGAAAAACTTAAATATGAAGTTAAAGTTATTCTAAAACTTGTAGAAGTATATGTAGTGAATAAAAAAGGAGAACCAGTTAAAGATTTAAAGGAATCAGATTTTGAAATATACATTGATGGTAAATTAAAGACTGTTGCTTACTTTGAGAGAAAATCATTAAAGAAAGAAGAGACAATTCAGCCAGAGGATGAAGTGAAGAGTTTGAAACCTGAAGAAAGAAGAAAAATATTCCTTCTTTTTGATTTTGGATTTAATACTCCTCAGGGAATAAAAAGAGCTAAAGAAGCAGCCCTTCATTTCATAAACACTCAGGTAAGGCCTGAAGATTTGGTTGGAATACTGACTTATTCATTTATGTCAGGCTTTAAAATGATTGAATATCTGACAGATGACCATCAAAAAATTAAAAAAGAGATAGAAAAAATTGGAATCCAAAAATTTCTTGGAAGAGCTGAAAAACTTCGTAATGAATATTCAGGCTCAATGGATCAACTTGCTCCAAAAGGCTTAAGCTCTCAGGAAGAGCCAGACGAAATTATTGAAAATTTAGAAAGGTTTGATAAGGAATTTAATATACAAATATATAAACGCAATGTTACAAATTTTACTCTTGTTTTCAAAGAATTAGCAAAAGCTTTGAAATATATCCCTGGAGTTAAGCATATTGTTTTATTTTCATCTGGAATAAACAATAGAATTTTCTATGGAGATAAATTTAGTAGTGCTGAAAGGATGGAAGAATTTATATGGGATTTTGTACGTCGCTCTGATGATGAATCAATGGCAGGAAATACTGATCTTGTTAATGAGTATGAACTGATGGCAAAAGAACTTGCTGCATCAGGCTCGATTGTTTATGCAGTAAACACAGAAGGATTATCAGCCGGGGAAGAAAGCCTCAGATCTTCAAATCCTGGTTCAGTAAATTATTCCCTCATGCAACTTTCTAATACAACTGGAGGAAAATACTTCGGAGGAACATATGATTTAAAATCTGTAGTTAAAAAAATCTCAGAAATGACAGATTATTATTATGTGCTCGGATATTATGTTAAAGAAGAGGTAGCTGATGGTAAGTTCCATAGTATAAAAGTAAAAGTAAAGAGGAAAGGTACAGAAATTTTAACACTTAAAGGATATTTTAATCCAAAACCATTTTCCCAGCTTACAAAATTTGAAAAAGATTTACATCTGATTGATTTAGCATTAAATGATGAATCAATTATAACAGGAGAAGTATTAAAACTAAGCTCTGATGCTGTTTTGTTCTCTGATGAAGGCAAAGAGAATGCTCTGATATTTACAGAGATTCCAATGAATAAATTCATCGAGGGAGAAGGTAAAGTAGAAATTATTACACTTTCTCTTGAAAAAGAAGGAGATTTAACATTGCTCCAGAATTTAAAGATAGACGTTTCTTATTATAGAGGACAAAATTTATTTTTTTATAATATTCTACCTGTGAAAAAAGGTGAAAATCTCTTTAGAATTGTAATAAGGAATCTTTCAACGGGAAAATCAGGAAAAGCATCGATATCTTTTAAGGCCTCAGATGAAGGAGGAAATAGAAGACTTTCTCAACCTCTTTTACTTATAAAAAACACCAATCAAAATTTCTTAGCGGGTTTTACCTCCGATAGATATAAACATACCAAGAATTACCCTTTCCATGAAGAGCCTTATCCATTCAATCAAAGTGAATTTATTCCTTTGATTGGAGTATATATCCCAGGGAGTTCAAATCTATTTGCAGTTATAAGATTTGAAAAAGAAGAAAACGAAATTAAACCTGAGTTTAACATTCTTACATTTTTAGTTAATTTGTCCACAGGAGAAAGTAAAAGTATTAGTTGCAAAATTTTAAATCAAATCGAACAGCAAACCAAAATTATATATTTGGTTGAATTTGACCCAGTTGAATTAAAACCTGGAAATTATTCTCTTTATATTATATTAGAAGACAAATTAAATAAAAAAAGATTCAATAACTTCAAAATTTTTTCCATTCAATAAAAAATATATTTTAAATTCAGATATTTTCAGAATCTAATGATTTAGATATTCAAACTAAAATTATTTTCGGTAGGAATTTTAATTATTTCTAAGGACTCAGGAAGGGTCAAATATTATTGTATTATGTAGTGAGGTCTTTCAGAATTCATATTGTTTAATAAAAAAAAGAAAAATGATAAAATTTTAAGAATGGAAATAAAGGCAGGTCAATTTAAAGACGAAGAGAAAGGAAATGTCATAAAAGAAATAGAAGTGTTAAATCTTGATAAATTAAAATATGAAATTCTAATTACTAATCGAAAGAAAATACGTCTTCATAATAGCGAGGAAGATTAAATGAGAGAAAGTTATTTTAGTTCGGAAACTATTGATGAAAGATCTTGGCAAATGCTTCAGAAATTGAGGAAATATAGAGAACAACACAAAATTACCTTCATTCCTGAGCATTCTGCCCTTTTAATTCTTGACATGCAACGATATTTTCTCGATGGAAGCTCCCATGCCTATGTTCCAAGCTCTTTACCAATTATACCAAGGATTAAAGATCTATCGAATGCCTTCCTCAAAGCGAATCTGCCAGTTATCTTAACGCGCCATCTTAACAATCATCGGGATGCAAAGCTTATGAGAGAATGGTGGAAAGATTTGATAATGGAAGAAAATGTCTTGAGTGAGATTATTCCTGAGTTTAGTCTTCCCAGGGCAATAGTTATCAAAAAGACGCAATATGACGCATTCTACAATACACCCCTTGAAAATTTGCTAAAAGAAAAAGGGGTAACACAGGTTGTAATAACTGGAGTAATGACGCACCTTTGCTGTGAGACAACAGCAAGATCTGCCTTTGTTAGAGGTTATAGGGTCTTTTTCCCGATAGATGGGACTGCAACCTATAGCCAAGAATTTCATTGGGCGGCTTTCCTTAATCTGTCTCATGGTTTTTCCATACCTATTCTCATTAAAGAACTACAAAAATGCTTAGAGGCATCTTAAATTGGATATTAACGATGTGGTTATAATAGGGGCAGGACCCTCAGGAATAGCAACAGCAATTCAGCTAAAGCGTTATGAAATTGAACCCATTCTTTTAGAAAAAGATGAAATTGGTGGACTTCTAAGGAATGCTAATTTGGTAGAGAACTATCCTGGCTTTCCAGAGGGAATTCCTGGACAAGAACTTGTAAAACTTTTTAGAAAACAACTGGAAAATGCTGGAATTAAAGTCCATTTTGAGGAGGTGTTAGAACTCGATTATATGAACAAAGTATTTTTTGTTCGCACTGATAAAAGAACAATAATCTCTCGCATTGTAGTTATTGCCTCTGGCACAGAGTCTCTGAGACTTTCAGTTCCAAAAATCCCAGAAGAGCTCAAAAACCGAGTATTTTATGAGATTCATTCTATGGCTGAAGCAATAAACAAGAAGATTGCGATTATTGGAGGTGGTGATGGAGCATTCGATTATGCTCTTACTCTCTCTCAAAGGAATGAGGTTATAATCTTAAACAAGAATAATAAAGCGAGGTGTATTCCTGCCTTATGGAATAGATGTATGAAAACCGAGAATATTTCCTATTTGGATAGCATTAATGTGGAGGAAATAAAAGATGTAGAGAATGGGCTACTGATAATTTGTAATCATTATGGAAACTGGAAAAAAGAGCAAATCTATGTAGATTATCTGGTTATCTCTATTGGAAGAAGGCCTCATCTTGATTTTTTGAGTATTAATCTTAAGAAAAAATTTGAAAAACTTATAAAGGTAAAAATGCTTTTTATGGTGGGTGATGTTAAAAATGAAGTCTATAGACAAACTGCTATTTGTGTAGGAGATGGTGTTAAATCTGCTATGGAAATTCACAAAAAAATAATAGGAGAAAACTCATGAAGATAGTTGCAAAAGTTGGAAGAGAAGATATTGCCATGATCTATATCGCAGAAATGGATAAAGGTAAACAAATAGAATTTGTTGAATCGGTTCAACCTCCACTGCCACGAGAAAAGAAATGGGTTTTGATTGTATCCACCTTGTATGGTTGCCCGGTAAGCTGTCGCTTTTGTGATGCTGGGGGTAATTTTCAGGGAAAGCTTTCTAAAGATGAGATAGTATTTCAGATTGATTATCTAATAAAAATGCGTTTCCCTGAAAGGAGAGTGTCTGTTGAAAAGTTTAAGATTCAATTTGCAAGAATGGGGGAACCAGCCTTTAATCAAGATGTCCTTGATGTACTTATGGAGCTCCCTGATTTATGCAATGCTCCTGGGCTTATACCATCTATTTCTACAATTGCACCTGAGGGGACAGATAAATTTTTTAAAAGATTGCTGGATATTAAAAAGAGATATTATAGAGGAAAATTTCAATTTCAGTTCTCTATTCATACCACAGATGTAAAATTAAGGAAGTGGCTTGTTCCTGTAAAAAAATGGGATTTTGGAAAAATGGCAGAATACGGAGATATATTTTATGAAAAGGGTGACAGAAAAATAGCCCTTAATTTTGCTTTGGCTAATGGGATGCCTGTTAACCCAGATATTCTTTTACACCATTTTAACCCAGATAAATTTTTAATCAAGATAACTCCAGTAAATCCTACACATCAGGCGACCAAAAATAAAATATCTTCCCATATTTTGCCAGAGAAAAAGGAATACCCAATAATTGATGCCCTATGTAGAGCTGGCTATGAGGTTCTCCTGAGCATAGGAGAATTGGAAGAGAATTATATTGGCAGTAACTGTGGGCAATATATAACAAATTATAAGAGAAAAAAGGAATTTATAAAGGATAGCTACACTTATCATCTCCAGAAACTCTGAAAAAGTAACAACACAAAAGAAAGGAAAATTGAATGCAATAGACTATATGCTTGATTAGTGGAAAAGATATATGGTGCCCCAGAAGAAAATTGATTATAGAACTATTACTCTGGTTCTTTCTCTGAAGATTATAAAGAGATTTTCTGAAGACATAGATTTAAAATGATAGGCTTAAGCACCTCTGGAATTTCCTGGATGTTTTTTCTTTCCTTTACAAATGGTATTCTAACTAAAATTTTAATCCCGGCGTGGTTGGCTATGAATTCAATGTCTTTGGACCTTAATTCATACTCGTCTTTTTGATATTTGTAGTTCTCGCTTCGGTTAAAAATAACGCCGACCACTTCTACTCCTCTGGAGCTTAATCCTTCAAGAGTTAAAAGGGTATGATTTATCATTCCCAATTTTTCTTTTACTACGAGAAGCGCTGGAATTTTCATATCGTTGATCAAATCTATGTAAAAATAGTCTTCTGTTATTGGAACATTAATTCCACCTGCTCCTTCAACAATAACAAAATCACTTTTTTTTCTGATTTTTTTGTAGCAGCTAAGGATTCTTCTTATAGATATTTTTTTGTGTTCAACTTTAGCCGAGATATAGGGAGCCGCTGGAGTTACAAATCTTATGGGGGATGCCTGACTGATAGGCATCTTCAATCGAAGGGAGTTTAATACACTTATTGTGTCAGAGGGGATGAGCTTTCCGCCTCTTTTCCTGCAGCCAGTTTCTATTGGCTTAAAATAAAATAGATTGGAAAATTTTTTTTTCAATGCGTGTCCGAGAGCACAAACCACAAAAGTCTTTCCCACATTTGTGTCAGTTCCTGTGATGAAAACGCCCCCTCCCATCACTTCCCTTTCAGCCCTTTGAAAGTTTCTTCCAATGCCCATCTAATGGCATCAATTATTTTTTTTAATTCTACCTCCTTTATGGATAGAGGCGGAATAATTACGATGACATTTCCGAGAGGCCTAAGGATTACTCCCTTTTCTCTAACTTTCATACAAACTTTGTGCCCAACTCTCTCTTCGATTGGAAATTCTTCTTTGGTTTCTTTGTTTGCCACAAGTTCAATCCCTGCAATTAATCCTTTCTGTCTTATATCACCTACAAAAGGAAAGTTCTTTAACCGTGTAAGAAGTTGTTGGAAAACCAAAATCTTTTTTTTGATTTTGGTGACATTCCTAAAAAGTTTTAGATTTGCAATTCCTGCGGCTGCTGCCAAAGGATTTGCGGTGTATGTATGTCCGTGGAAAAAAGTTTTTTCCGAATAGAGTCCCAAAAATTCTCGGAAGATTTTTTCGCTGGTAATGGTTGCCGCAATTGGAAGATATCCACCTGAAAGCGCTTTTGCAATGCATAAAATGTCAGGGATGACATTTTCCTGTTCAAAGGCAAAAAGGCTTCCAGTTATTCCAAAACCTGTTGCAACTTCATCCAGAATAAGTAGTACGCCATACTCAGCACAAAATTCCGAAATTCTCTTCAGGAAGCCTTTCGGATGCACAATTATCCCTCCTGCAGCTTGAACTAAAGGCTCCATAATGAGAGCGGCTATCTCACTTTTTCTTTCTGCAAAGATTTCTTCAACATAGTTTGCACAGCGAAGGTCACAGTCTATGGGATTCAGACTATATGCGCATCTGTAGCAATATGGGGATTCAACTTTGTAAGACTCAAAAAGGAGGGGACGATAAATTTTGTGAAAAAGGTCAATCCCTCCAATAGATACCACGCCAATAGTGTCCCCATGATAGCCATATTTGAGTGATACAAACTTTGTCTTTTTTGTTGCCTTACCTCCCTTATTTTGCCAGTACTGGAATGAAATCTTCAGGGCGACTTCCACTGCAGTTGAACCATTATCGGAGAAAAAAACTTTTGACAGGCTTTTGGGCAGAAACTCTGTGAGCATTTTTGCGAGTATTATAGGGGCAGGGGAGGATAGTCCTAAAAAAGTTGTGTGGGAAACATTCTCAATCTGCTTTACGATGGCAGAGTTGATTTCTCTGTTATTGTGTCCCCATCTGTTCACCCACAAAGATGAGACACCGTCAAGGTAGCGTCTACCTTCAATGTCAATTAGGTAGTTCCCTTCAGCTTTTTCTATGATGAGAGGCTCAGAGGCAAGCCATTCTGACATTTGTGTGAATGGATGCCAGATGTAGCGTTTATCCCATTCAATTAGGCGCTTTTTTTCTGAACTCTTTTGTAACTTCAATCCGCAAATACCCTTACCCTCTCACTCTTTTATTTGAGATGCAGGGAGGAGGAATAATATTTTCATGCTTCTTTACGAGCCTCTGACTCATGAGCGTTTAATTAAATATTGAGAAAAGACTTTGAGTCAGAAAATATATATCCTCTTCCTTATGTTCTGAAGTGATGGAAAATCTTATTCTGGCTGTTCCTGGTTTTACTGTTGGTGGTCTTATTGATTGCGCAAATATGCCTTTTTCAAATAGTTTCCATGCTTGCATTAGGGCCTGTTTTGAACTTCCAAAAATAATCGTGAATATATGATTTTCTACTTTTATTCCATTAAGATTGCTGAGCGCACCTCTTATTTGCTCAATATTTTTTCTTATTTGTATTCTCTTGTCTTCAGCTTCTTCTGCGAGAGAAATTGCTTTTATCGCCGCACCAACAATGGGAGGAGGCAAGGATGTTGTGTAGATGAAAGATCGTGCTTTGTTCATTAAAAAATTGATTGTAGTTGCATCTGAAACTACGAAAGCCCCAAAACATCCAAATGCTTTTCCGAGTGTTCCTATTTTAATATCAACCTCTCTTTCAACCCCATTTTGCTCAGCCACACCTTTCCCCCCTTTTCCTATTACCCCAAAAGCATGTGCTTCGTCAAGAATGAGCACTGCACCAAATCTCTTCTTCAGAGCGACAAGCTCCACAATTGGTGCAATGTTCCCATCCATGCTGAATAAACTTTCACTTACGATAATGGATTTCCCCTTCCCATTTCTTTTCCTTTCCTTCTTCATCAAATTCTCTAGCACTTCAACATTTCTGTGAGGGTAAATAATGCATTTTGCTTTTGAGAGTCTGCAGCCGTCAATTATGCTCGCGTGATTGAGCTCGTCAGAAAATATTGTGTCCCCTTCTTGAGCGATGGCCGAGATTGTTCCAACATTCGCATGATAACCGCTATTGAATAGAAGAGTTTTCTCAGCACTCAAAAATTTCTTTAATTTCTCCTCAAGCTCAACATGAGGGGTCATTGTTCCGGATATCAGACGACTCGCTCCACTGCCAACGCCGTAGCGCTTGGCATATTCAATTGAAGCTCTTATGATATCGGGATGATTTGCAAGCCCGAGATAGTTATTACTGCAGAAAAGCAAGAAATTCCTTCCCATGATACTAACATTACTCCCCTGTGGACTTGAAATTTCCACCATATCTCTTAAAAGATTTTTAGATGCAAGCTTTCTTAATTCAATCTTTAGTTGGTCTTTAAATTTATGTTCTCTCATATCCCTTTACTTTGAGCCCCATGTCATTTATCATTTCCATGTCAGCAAGGTATCCTCTTCCCTTGGTAGTGAGGTAGTTTCCAGTAATCATTCCATTAGCACCAGCCAGAAAGATAAGAGGTTGGAGTTGCCTTAAGTTCACCTCTCTTCCTCCACAGACAAAAATGTCCTTTTTTGGGAAAAGAATCCGTATAACAGCAATTATTTTAAGACACCTTTCCGGATTGAGGAAATTTGTATTAGCTAACGGGGTTTTTGGTATAGGATTTAAGAAATTTATTGGAATACTATCAATATCAAGTTCATTAAGTGTCTGAACGAATTCCACAATTTGCTCATCACTTTCTCCCATTCCAAAAATCCCTCCACAGCAAACCTTAAGCCCCAATTCTTTTGCATTGATAACAACCTTAATATTCTCATCGTAGGAACGAGTTGTACAGATTTTCGGGAAGAATGACCGTGCTGTTTCAAGATTGTGATGATAGGATTGAAGCCCGGCTTCTTTAAGGGCAAGGAGGGTTTCTCTCCTTACGATTCCGAGAGAAGAACAGCGCTCCAATTTCAATTTTTTTGCAATCTCACTGATAGTTTTTTTTAATGACTCGATTTCCTTCTTTCTACGAATGCCTTTACCACTTGTAACGATTGAAAATTCCCTCACGCCATTATCTTGAGCTTCCCTGGCGGCTCTTAAAATTTCCGTTTCTCCTAAAAGCGGATAAGTTTTTACATCAGTATCATGATGTACTGATTGGGCACAAAAGCTACAGTCTTCACCGCATAGACCACTCTTTGCATTTACAATTCCGCATAAGGAAATTTCGTTTCCCTTGTTTTCAATTCTCTTAGTATTTGCAGTATGCATGAGTTCAAAAAATTCTCGCCCTTCAGCTTTAAGAAGTTCTAAAGCCTCTTTTGCTCCGATACTCATAATTGCAAACCTTAAAAAATTAGGTTTACGCCCTTAGATAGAAAGTCTTCTTTTTTGGACGTGGATATTTTTGATTCTCGCTCTGTATCAATCTTTTGTTTATATCACAGGAAGAAATTGATGTCAAATGCTAAAAAGACCAATTAGTAAGATTAAATTAAAGGAAAATAAGTCTACATATTGAAAATTTATGTTTTAATTATTATATTATAAATGAAGAGTTGAGGTGATTCCATATTAAAAAGAATGATAAAAAATATTCCCTCCTTTTTTCAATTTTAGTCTTAGAAAATATTATTTTAGCCCAGGGACTTCATATAAGGAATTATACCACTAAAGATGGCTTGCCAAGCGCTCAGGTCTGGTGCATTTTACAAGATAGTAAAGGGTATATCTGGTTGGGTACTGGTGGGGGATTGGTAAAATATAATGGAGCTGAATTTATTACCTACACGGTCTCAGATGGTTTAATTAATAATACAGTTAGAGCTATATTAAAAGACAATGAAATTCTCTGGGTTGGAACGAATAATGGGCTCAGCCAATTTAATGGAAAGACATTCAGAAATTATACTTTCAATGATGGATTAGGCAAAGGTACTATCTGGTGTATATCAAGATTTCAGGGATATTTATGGTTTGGCACAAGTGAAGGAGGTCTTTCCAGATTCGATGGAAAAAGATTTATTACCTACACTACACAAGATGGCTTGCCGAATAATTATATTTATTCCCTTCTCTCTGATGATAAATATCTTTGGATTGGCACAAGTGGTGGTGGACTCTCCAGATTTGATGGAAAAAATTTTATGAATTATGGAGAAAAAGAAGGATTTTATGGTAAGACTGTAAGAGCTTTATTAAAACAGGGTTCTATTTTATGGGTAGGAACAAGAGATAGAGGACTATTTAAATTTGAAAACAACGAATTTATAAATTATTTTCCAGAAGATGATATTTACTGTGCTGCTTTAGGTAAAGATTTGTGGTTTGGGACAATAGGAGATGGAATTATCCGACATAAAGATAATTTTAAAAGATATGACATTCAAAATGGCTTAATAGCTAATAATATCTATTCCATTCTAATTGATAAAGAAAATTCAGTGTGGTTAACTACTAATAATGGAATAAGCAAGATTCTCTCTGATAAATTTTTAAATTATTTAGAAAATAAGATAGTAATGTCAATTTATGATTATAAAAATGCGATTTGGTTTGGGACGTATCAAGATGGTTTAATAAAATTTGATACTGACTTTATTACCTACACTACTAAAAATGGATTATCAAGTAATCAAATTTGGGATTTAGCTGAATTTAAGGATAAACTCTATATTGCTACATTTGAAGGTTTAAATAGTTTTGACGGAAAAAGATTTGAAAAATATACCCAAAAGGACGGTTTGATTTCCAACGCTGTGGTAGATATTTTATCCACTGAGAATTTCTTATGGTTAGCTACAGCTCAAGGAATAAGTAAATTTGATGGCAAAAAATTTATTAATTACACTACTAAAAATGGTTTAGTTAACAATTATGTCAGATACATCTACCAAGATGGAAATAAGATTTGGTTTGCGACTGAGGGAGGAGCCTCCTGTTTCGATGGCAAAAAATTTAAAAATTACACCACCAATGAGGGATTATCAAATAATCGTGTAAATACGATTTTTAGAGATAGAAAAGGTATTCTGTGGTTGGGAACAAATCTTGGAATAAATAAATTTGATGGTAAAAATTTTACCATTTATACTACTAAAAATGGCCTATCAGATAATAATATTGTTTCTGTTATTGAATATGATGGGAATTTATGGTTAGGAACGGATAAAGGATTAAATATATTTGATGGCGAAAAAGTAATTAAAGTGTACAATCAAAAAAAAGGTTTAGTAGGAGATGAAACATGTACCCCTAATTCTTTATATCTTGATATTCAAAGGAATATATGGTTTGGCATCACTAAAGGAGTGATCAAATATATTCCTCAAAATGATATTCCTAATAAAGTGCCTCCTCCAGTTTATATAGAAAAGTTTTTGGTTAATAATTCACCCATTGAGCAAAGTGAAAATTTAAAATTTAAGTATAACCAAAACAATATTGATTTCTTCTATATAGGTTTATCCTTTAAAGATGAACAGGATGTTCGCTATCAATACAGACTTGAAGGTTATGATAAAGATTGGTCAAAGATTACTGAAAAAAGAGAAATAAGATATACCAATCTAAATAATGGTCATTACACTTTTAAAATTACAGCGAGAAATGGAGATGGCTACTGGTCAAAAACTCCGGCTCAATTGTATTTTACCATTCTGCCTCCTTTTTGGGAAACCTGGTGGTTTATTGGAGTATCAATAATAGGCCTCTTGGTTTTGGTTGTTGCTGGTTACAGATATAGAGTTAATAAAATAAAAAGAGAAAAAAAGATTCTTGAAGAAATAATTAGAGAAAGAACAAGGGAACTCGAAGAAAAAAGTAAACTCTTAAATGAGCTAGCAATCACTGATGAGTTAACAAAGATATATAATCGCCGGTTTTTTATGGAGACTCTGAATCAGGAAATAAGAAAAATGATACGCAGGAAACATCCAGATTCCTTAGCTCTAATCATACTGGATATTGATCACTTTAAAAGATTCAACGATAAGTACGGTCATCGAACAGGAGACTATATTCTGACAAGCATGGTCAAAATCCTCAAGAATCGCATACGAAGCAATGATACTTTAGCTCGGTATGGAGGGGAAGAATTTTCTGTTATTCTTCCCTCTACTGATCTAAAAGGGGCTCAAACTTTAGCTGAAGATTTGCGACAATCAGTTAAAAATACTTCTTTTCAATTTGATGATCAATTATTCAAAATAACCATTAGCCTTGGCATAGGAATTGTTAGGTCTCCCAGATTTTTCCATGAAAGACTTATAGACAATTTAATTAAGGCAGCGGACGATGCTCTTTATGAAGCCAAAAATAGCGGTCGCAACCAGGTTTGTTTTAGAGAAATAATTTATGAGGAAATAGAAATTTGAAGTCAGCTAAATTTTTCAATTTCATTGGATAAGAAAAAACCAAAGGAGTATCATTCCTCTATCTCGGAAGAGAAAATATGAGATATGAATTTTTTGTTGATAGAGCCCATAATCAAGTATGTTAGCTAAATTTTAAAAGTGGACTATTTAAGATTTAAAAGTGGACTAATTTCAGGTCTTCATTTTTGACCTTTTCTATACCTACTAATTTGTTGTCATACCAAAATCTGATTTCTGCCATCCCTG
>JBFLYD010000056.1 GCA_040756905.1 Acidobacteriota bacterium | reverse complement strand
TGAAGTTGCTTAGCCATAATTTAAACCTCCTTTATCGAAAGAAGGTTTAAATCATAGCGTGTCCAAAAAGTCCACTTTTAAACTTTAAATCATTGAATAATAGTCCATTTTTAATTTTTAGTTGACACATTTTTAATTTTTAGTTGACAGGGCGCATTGAGTTATATTAGCAGTTAAGGAAGTTCGAGAATTAGTTTTACAATTTCTGAGCGGGAAAAGAGCCTCATGGGTGGACCCCATGTTCCAGTTCCTGAGGTTGTGTAAAGATAAGAATTTTTGTAGGAATAAAGTCCATAAGGGTATTTAAATGATAAGAACACGATCAAATCCATAGGAGGAATTTGACCTGCATGGGAGTGGCCTGAAAGTTGAAGATCTACCCCTGATTTAGCTGCCAGTTCAAAGTTTTTAGGCCTGTGGGAGAGAAGGATAGAGAATCTATTTGAATCCACATCACTTAATAGATTTTGAATACCATGTCTTTCACCTTCAAATCTGCTTGAAGTATCGTCATCAACTCCAATAATCTCCAGATTATTAGACAATATAAGCTTTTCATTCCTTAAAATTTTTATATTGGATTTTTCAGTAATCTTTAAGAATTTATCGATTCCAGCATAAAACTCATGATTTCCCGTAACAGCTACTACTCCATGTTCAGCTTTAAGTCTTCTAAGAGACTTACTGAATCCATTAATATTAGAAATGTCCTGGTCAATGAGGTCTCCTGTTATTACTATAAGGTCAGGTTTCAGGTTGTTAGTTGTATCCACAACCTTCTCAAGCCATTTCAAGCGTGATGTGACCCCAAGATGTAAATCAGAAAGCTGGACTATGGTGAATTCTTTAGATTCCTTAGCTAAGTTTCTCGAACGAACCCTAATTTCTTTTACTTTGGGCGGAAGATGAGCGTTATAGGTTGAGAAGATTGTTAATACAATAATTAGAGATAACGAAATATATGAGATTAGAAGCTTTGAGGAAGGGAAAATAGCCCTGAAAATCTCAGAGACAAGAAATATGGAAAGGGTAATGGAGATTACTCCAAGCCAGATTAGTCCAAAATAGATTAAAGATTTAACAAGAATTGAGAATTGCCTGTTTAGAATTTCTCCTCCTATAAAAGATATAGACCCGATCAGGAAGAGAAAAAATAAGTATCCTTTTAATGGATAAGATATTGAAAAATCTCTGACTAACCTCGTAAAAATATAAAAATGCATTAAGAAGTAAATAGAAAGAGTAATTGAAAAAAATACGGCAAAATATATTCTATTCATTCAAGATTCAATCCAGTCTTTCAATGCTCACTTTTTCACATTTCTTCAAAAGTTCCAATACTCCGGAGGTCAATTGTTATGGGAAGAAAATCCCTTTTCATCGTGGAGATTATATCATCAGAAACTCAAGCCATTCAACAGAAATAGATTATCGGAAGCAAGTAAAGTTTTGTGACAGAGTTATCCAGGTAACAGATCGTGTAGAGTAATGAAATGAGGAATTCAGAAGCTGGTTTACTTATTTGGGTTAATTTATTGTTAACTTTTGTTTACTTTATTTCTAAATATTAGAAAAAAATATCGATAATTCAATGATTTCTAAAATGGCATCGGTATTGCTTATATTTTTTGGAATGGAGAATCTGGAAGAAATTTTAAAAAGGGTTTTGATATGGAGACTGAAATATTTCTGCCGTCCCGTTGTTTTTATGACAGAAGATGAAAAGGAATTAGAGGCAAATAGAGTTCTTTTTATTATTTTAACCAATTATGAAATTTGGAAATTTTTAACGGATAACATAGGGAAAGAGATTAAAGAGCTTGAGAAGGGATTTCTTTTTAATCTAGAACAGATAAAAAGAGATTACGAAATAAAAATCTATCCGATTGACGAAGCAATTTTATATGCTCTTTCCGATATGGGAAAAATCATGTTTGAAATGAAAAAAATTGTTAAATTTAACGCCTGATACTATTTTTTATTGAGAGGAATAGCTCTTTTTGAGTAACTGTTGCAGTTCCAAGCTTTCCCACGACAATACCAGCTCCATAATTTGCCAGATTAGAGGCTTCATAAATGTCTGCTCCTGAGAGCAAAGAGAGAGCTAAAATAGAAATTACTGTATCTCCTGCGCCGGTTACATCATAAACCTCTTTTGCCTTGGCCGGAAGATGATAAAATCGGGTTTCATCCTCGAGCACACTCATTCCTTTCTCTCCTCGGGTTATTACTACATATTTGCAGTTTAGTTCTTCTTTAATCTTAATAGCTGCTTTTTCAATGTCCCCTTCGTTTTTCAATCTAATTCTTGTTATTTCTTCTGCTTCCGTCTGGTTGGGCGTTATTAAATAAGTATCTCTATATAGCTCGATATTTTCAACTTTTGGGTCTACAAATATGGGGATGTCCTTTTCCTTGGAAAAATTTACGATTTTTTCCATTAAAGTTTTAGTTATTATGCCTTTATTATAGTCAGATACAATAATTCCATCAGTTTTATTTTCCTTAAGTTTCTTGAAAAGGCTACTCTCTATTTCTCCAGATATTTTTGTCGTTACTTCTCTGTCCACTCTTACGACCTGCTGTTGATGAGCTATAACTCTTGTTTTTAAAGTAGTTGGTCTTCTTAAGTCGGATACAAGGCCTTTATCTTCATTAACTAAATTCCTGAGTAATTTTCCGTCATCATCATTGCCAATTATGCCGTAGAGGATACATTTCCCACCAAGAGCTTTTACATTGAGAGAAACATTACCTGCTCCTCCAGCTCTTATTTCTTCTTTCTCTATTTCTACTACAGGCACTGGGGCCTCTGGTGAAATACGTGAAACCCTTCCAAAAATAAACCTGTCTAACATAACATCTCCGATTATTGACACGTTAACGTTAGAGTAATTCTTTATAAGTCTTTCAATCTTTTTTATTTCCATTTTCCCCGTTATATTTAATGGCAAGAGGTGCTGAGATAAGATAAAGAAAGAGCATTTTAACTTCTGAATCTCCGAAATTGTATTCGAAAAAGCCAGAAATAAAGAAGCCAAGAACTCCGCCAAGAATTCCTAAAGATAGATGTTTTAAATAAGGATCCTGGGATTTTTTCCATTTTTTATATAAAAGAATGAAAGAAAAAATAATGAATGAAAGCCAGGTTATTAGAGCGGGGATTCCTCTTTCAGCTGAGATCTGAATTATATTGTTGTGAAGATGAGGGTTTGTTTTTTTTGCTCCAGCAGGCCTGTATTTTTTATCAGCGTATAGATATTTAATTGTATTAGGTCCGCCCCCAAGAACAGGGGATGACTTAATTATTTTGATTCCTGCTTCAAGCATATAGATTCTGTCCCTGTTAGAAGCATCTTCAAGGGAGAATGTGCTCAGAGCTCTTTGTTTAATATTTTCAGGAGAAACCAGGAAAAATATCACGAGAGCCATAGGAATTGAGAGGGCAAATTTTGGTTTGTAAATTATGAATATTAAAAAAGCAGAAAATATGGCACCTATCCATGCCCCTCTTGTCATCGTAAAAATTAATGCAAGGGTAGATAGTATGAAAATAAAAAGCCAGTATATTTTTTTATTTTTCTTTTCCCCCAGGAAAAGTCCTAACGAAACAGAGAAGATAAGGAGCATGATGCCTGCCTGAGTCATGTAGTGACTTAGAAATCCAGTAGCTCTTTTTTCTATTGAAGGAAATACGTAAAATTGAAGGAAAGAAAGAATTGAACTTAAGATTATCGGTATTGAAATCGCATAATTTAAAATTTTTAATTCATATGTATCTTTAATACTGTTAAAAATAAGGATCACAATTAGAAACAGAAGAATTTCTTTTATGTCTTTAAGACTTTCATCCCTTCTAACTGAGAATATGGCAGAAAAAATGGTTAAAATTGCATAGATTCCAAGGGGAATAAAGAAGGCAGGGATTCTTATTTTCTTCTTGTTTTTTATTAAAATAATTATCAAAAGTAATGATGAGAGGGTATAGAAAACCTGAGACGATGCAATTGAAATGGGGATGAAGACAATGAAGAACAACAACGAAAAGAAAAAGAATATCTCTATAAAACTTCTATCTTTAATTTCCATTTATGTTTAAAGTATTTTTTACTTTCTCAAATACCTCTTCAGGGGAAATGCTTCTAATACATATGAATTCCTTTTCACACTTTTTCTGTTTGCATGGCCTGCAATCGAAATTTTTTTGAATAACGAAAGCATTTTCACTCCATGGCCCAAAGATTTCTGGGATTGTAGGACCAAATAAAGCTATTATCGGGGTTCTTGTGGTAGAGGCTAAATGCATTGGTCCACTATCCGGACCCACGAAGACATCAGATTTGATAATGATTTCTCTTAACTCCTTTAAATTTAATTTTCCCACAAGAGAATATACATTTTTTTCATTTTTTAAATAATCTACTCTATCTAAATCTTTTTCTGAACCAACAAGGATTACCTTCATCGATTCTTCCTGGGAGAGATACTTTATGAATTTTTTTATGTTATCAATTCCCCAATCCCTGAATTCATTTCCTGCAGATACATGAAGCAAAACTCTTTTGTAATTTTTTAGATAATTATCATTTAATATTTTTTCAATTCGAATTTTTTCTTCTGAATTTGCATCAGGAATATATACAGGAGGAATACTTTTTATATCTATTCCCATTGGTTTTAGAAGGTTTATCTGAGATTCAATGCTATGAATTGGCTTATCTGTTTTTCTTCTGACGTGTATATCATATAATAATTTTCTGTATGGTATATTATACCCGATTTTTAAATCTGCTCTTGAGAAGAATGCGATTAAGGAAGCTTTAGGTCCTCCATGGAAATCTATTGCCACATCATATCTTTCTTTTCTCAATGATTTTATAAATTTAAGAAATTCTATCAGGGAAGACTTTCTTTTTAACACAATTAATTTATCTATCGAAGGATTTCCTTCAATTATTTCTTTCTGTTCGGTTTCCACCACATAAGATATAAATGAATTGGGGAAGGTTTCTTTTAATATTCTTAGAGCAGGCGTTGTCATTATTACGTCTCCGATAAGTCTTAATCTTACGAGGAGAATTTTTTTGAGTTTTTTTTGTTCAACTTTGTTCAACTTTTTCTTCTTCGAAATAGGCCTCTTCTATAAGCATCACTGGTATCTCATCACGAATTGGATAAATTCTTTTGCATTTTACACATCTCAACCCTTTTCCTTCTTTTATCAATTCGACTGATTCTTTGCACAAAGGGCAGGCAAGTATTTCAAGGAGCTCTGGGTCTATGGTCATTCTCTCCTCCATATTACAAATTTTACATAACTTAAATATGATAAGAAAAATGAGAGAATAAATCAAATAAATTTGAATTATGTGATTATCTTTGATATAAATTTAAATCAAACATAACTTTGAATAATTAATAAAGGGAAAGGAATAAGGATGAATATTCTTGTGCTTGGCGCCCAGTGGGGAGATGAGGGCAAGGGGAAAATCGTTGATTTATTGAGCGAAAGATTTGATGTTGTTTGCAGATATCAGGGTGGCCATAATGCTGGCCATACTGTTGTTGTGAATAATCAAAGAATAGTGCTTCACTTGATTCCTTCGGGAATAATTCATGAGAATACGATTTGTATAATAGGTAATGGAGTTGTGGTGAATCCTGATTCCTTTTTGAAAGAGGTTGAGGATATTAAAAAATTTAAAGTAAATCCCGATGGAAGATTATTCATAAGTAAAGATTGTCATTTAATTTTTCCTTACCACGAATTGCTGGATAGGCTGAACGAAGAAAGCCTTGGAAAGAAAAAGATAGGAACAACATGCAAGGGAATTGGCCCCTGCTATGAAGATAAGATAGGAAGGAAAAGTATAAAAATATCAATGCTTTATTATCCTGATCTGTTTAGGGAAATTTTATTTGAAAGGATTGAAGAAAAAAATTTCATTTTAAAACATAAATTTAATCATCCAGAGCTGAATAAAAATGAAATATATGAAACTTATCTAAAATATGGTGAAAAAATCAAGTCTTACGTGATTGATACTGTGAAGTTTATCAACGATGAGATAGAAAAGGGTAAGAAAATATTATTTGAGGGAGCCCAGGGAGTGTTGCTCGATTTAGACCATGGAACTTATCCTTTTGTTTCAGCATCAAATCCTAATCCTGGAGGAATATTGACAGGAATGGGAATTAGCCCGTCAAAGATAGACTGCATAATTGGAGTCTCAAAAGCTTATACAACAAGAGTGGGAGCAGGTCCATTTCCCACTGAACTTCATGGAAAAATAGGCCATATTTTAAGAGATATAGGAAATGAGTATGGAGCTACAACAGGAAGACCCAGAAGATGCGGGTGGTTAGATGGGTTCAGCCTGAATTACGCATGCAGAATCACAGGAATAAATTATCTTGCTATCACTAAATTGGATGTTCTGGATGATTTTAAAGAAATAAAGATCTGTACTGGCTATAAGCATAAAGGTAAAAAGTTAGAGTTCTTTCCTACAGAGTGGTGGATATTGAATGAAGTTGAGCCTGAATACATGGTTTTTGAAGGGTGGATGGAGAAAACAAAGGGGATAAAAAGCCATCAAAAACTTCCAAAAAGAGCAAGTGTATATTTAGAGGCAATCGAGAAAATTACTGAAACAAAAATTTCTATTGTATCCACAGGTTCTGACAGGTATGAAACTATAATTCTGAACGAGAGCTTTCCTTTAACTTTCTAACATATTGGCTCTCTTCTTATACATCAAAAAAGATAATGAAATCCAAGGGATGCAGTGTGCTATTCTTCATACACTCTCATTTATAAGAATTTCAAATGAAAGGAATAGTAAGAGGATGTTTCTTAAAAACACACCCCAGCCTACTTTAACTCCAAAACCAAAACATCCACAATCTACACTAAGTCCTTTTTTTATAGCCATAAGCACTGCAGAAGAGAAAATTAAAAGAAGCACAAAAACGATCAATGCATTACTTTTTTTCCATATCCCAGCTAAAAGAAAAACTCCTGATGTTATCTCTATCCAGGGAAGTATAATTGAGAGAAGATTTATCATGAATTGATGATTGGATATTATCCCATAATTTATAATCGCTGATAAAAATTCCTCTTGATGATTTATCTTAAAAAGTCCTGCATAGAGAAAAAGTCCACCCAATAACAATCTAATTCCTGTAAGAATGTACTTATTTGAGATTTTCATCTACTTCTCTCAGAAGGGAAGGAAGATTTTATCCAATCATTCCATCCTCCGAAAAAAACCTCTATCTCTCTGTATCCTCTCTCCATTAGCTTTTTTGCCAAAGTGTAGCTTGATGAGCAATGAGAGCCACCACAGTATACAATGATTTTTTTACCCTTTGGGTATTCTCTCTCAAACTCTTCTATCATTTGGTTAAAGTTTCCTAGAGGAAGATTTACTGAGCCTTTTATATGACCTATTCTGTAGAGACTCTCTTCTCTTGCATCTAAAAATAAATGAGCACCTTTATCAAACCTTTCCTTTGCCAGAGAGAGGCTTATTTCTCTGTAGGATGGGCTTTTAGTAGAAAGGATAAAGAGGCTATCATTGGTTAAAAGATTAAAGAGAAAACCAATAAATGTGCTAAATGTTATTATAATCAAAGATTTTATTATTATACCTTTCCATCCTTTCATTTATTCCTTATTATTTCGTTTATGGGTCTTATTATTTTTGTGTTCAATCAATTAATTTTCCTTTAAAAAAATTTGATTTTAGTAACTCTTGAAGCTAAGACTTTTTTTCTCTAAATTCAATTTTAAACTTGGCAATGTGGGGATAAGGTTCTACGAAATTTAACCATATATATCCCTTACTATCTGATTCAATTTTTAAATTATATTTTCCTTGAACACCAAACTTCTTTTCTGGAATAGTGATCAAGTAATTTCCATGCATATCAAAAATGTCAAAAAATCTCTCAATATCTAAAGAGGGATACGTATGCCGGATAACGTTTACAATTTTACCATCGGGTAGACAAGTCATACATAAACTACCCCCCTCTGACAGCGAAAGCGGGGATTTTTTATTATTAGGATCACTTAAAACTTTGTGAAAAAATTCAGTTTTTCTTCCAAATCTTCTTAATAAACGGCTATCTTTTGAAAAAACTTCAATTTCATAAGGAGATGCATGAGAGATTACTATTCCATCATTTTTTTTGTTTATACAAATGGTATCTGCGCCCGTAAGAATTCTCCAATTTTTTTTTAACCAATCTGATCGACCCATAGAGCCAACATAATTTCCCTCTGGAAGGGAATACATTTGGAAAATTCCATCAAGCTCTTTATTCCAAAAATTTAATTGTGATATTCCGACAAATAAAATTGAGTTTTTGAAAACAGCAATGTCATTTAATGGTATTGTATTTTTTTCTGTTCTAAATGACTTAATAAATATATTCATTGGATCAAATATTGAGATTCTCCTATAAGAGGAATCACTTACATAGACATTTCCACGATTATCAACACATAGATTAGCCGGGCTTCCAAATTCGCCTGGTCCCTGTCCTTTTCCATAGCCATAATTTTTTATAAACACACCATTTGAATTATACTTGGATACTTTGAAATTCACATGATCCAAGATAAATACATTATTTTCCTTATCAATTGCGATATCTGAAATAAATCCAAATAAATACTCTGGATTGCCAAAATCATCAGTTCCAATAGTAAGGATCTTATGAATGATAACATCTACTTTGTTTTCCCAGATTGGCTTTTCATTAAGAACATACTTGGTTTTCTCTTTTGAACAATAAATTATAATAACAAAAGAGAGAAAAACACAGACTATCTGAATAAATGATATAAATTTAAATTTTCTAATAATCATTTTTATATAAATTATACCTCTTCCTTTTTAGATATCAAACACAATAAATAATGCTCTACTTCTTTTTCTAATTAATAAATAGGAACTTCATAGCACATGCAACATTTCGTGCCTGTACCTCTGCAAAGGGGAAGGCCTTGACCACAATACTCTTCTGCAACGCAACTTCCACTACAACTAGCATCACACTCACAGTAGTTAGTACATTGTGGACAACAATCACCTAAAATAGTAACATTTGCAAAAAGTTTGGAGTAATAAGAGGAAAATACGAGGAGAAAGCAAAATGACAATAAAACTGTTGTTGTTACAAGAACTGTTCGCCGCTTTAGCAGGTTTTTCATATCGACCTCCTTTTTTGATTTAATTAATTAAAAAATGTTACTAATATCATTTATTTATTTTTAGTTTTCATAATTAATGACTCTATCATGGAAGTGATATATTGCTGATGTTCAGTTGTAGTTAGAGTATATTCAATGTCAATAATACTATTATTTTGATCCAAAAGAATTCGTAAAGGAGATTGACGGAATTTCATATGGGTTTTAACTTTTCTTTCGGGATCCCAGATTACTGGAAATTTTATTCTTCTATCCTCAATAAAATTTATTATAGATTGTTTCTCTCTTGTGGTACATATTGCAAATATCGTTAATTTATTGGAGGGATAAGTTTCATACAATTTTTTCCACAGTCGATACTCATTTAGACATAAGCCACAATCATTTACGTCAAAAAAAATTATCATTTTTAATAAAGATTGAATGGAAGCTAATTGATAATATTTTCCATTTAAATCTTTCAAACTAAAATTAAAGAATGGAGTTCCTATAAGAGAGGTTCCATCGGGATTTAATGTTGGGTCTTTTAAAAGCTTTAAATATTGAATATTTTCTTCCAAGGTTTTTGAATTTGACTTATTTGTTTTATGAAGTGAAATTCCCCATAAAACTAAAATAAAGCAAAATGTGATTAATATTAATATTTTAATACTTTGTTTATCCATAGCAGATTAATCACCCGAAATTCTATTTTTAATTGTTATTTGAAGTTGTTCAATTTTTTTTTCGATATTTATTTTCTGAATGAGTAAATAAATATCTATTAAAAGAAATGTAAAACACAGCCATAAAAGAAAATATACAATTTTTTTCTTCATTTTAGATAAAGATCCAAATATAAATTCATGACTTGAGCCAAAACATCTGTAAAATATGTTTCTTGAATGGAGTATGAGCAAGAACGATAAAGACAATCACATGGTATTTGTGATTCAAACAATTTATTTACTTCCTCAATTAATATAATCATTTTTTCCTCAATTAAAAATAAGCAAATTATATGCCAAATTGATTTGTTAGATTTATCAATAACTTAGAATTTTTTAAAAATCGAAAATTGTAACATTTTAATACATATTTTGAGAAGATAATAAATCTTTTATTCACGAGCCTTCTTAGCTGGAAATTTGTAACAAAATGTGACACTTATTTATATTAAGTTTAAATCCTTTATTTAAAAGGTTCTTTAGAGCAATTAAATTAACAAAATGTTACATATTTTTAAATGTTTTTATTTATTCTATAAAATATTAGAGGATATCTATGTGAAATCTCTTTATTTTTCTATAAAGGGTCATCCTGCTTATCCCAAGAACCCTTGCTGCTTCTCTGATACTATTTGTTCTATTAAGGACATATCGAATATGTTCCTCTATTATTTCATCTAAGGATTTTATTTTCTCTTCTCTGAGAAGAATCTTTATCTCTTTTTGAAGAATCTCTTTTCTTTTTTTGTAATTTTTTTCTAATGAAGAATATAAATGGACTCTGCTTAAGAAATTTTTAAGTTCTCTTACATTTCCTGGGAAGTTGTATTTTAAGATTTGAGATACTTCATGTTTGGAGGGTGGATCAATGGTTGTATTTCTCTCTTCATTTAATTTCATCCAGTAGTAATCTACTATTTTAGGAATCTCTTTTTTCTTCTCCCTTAGGGGAGGTATATAAAAAAAGAAGGAGTTTATTCGGAAGAGAAGGTCTTCTCTGAATTTTCCTTCTTTTCTTAATTTATCTAAGTTTTTGTTTGTTGAGAGAATAAACCTCCCATTGAATTTTCTTTCTTTATTTTCTCCAACTCTTGAGAATCTCTTTGTCTCCAGAACTCTTAGAAGTTTTGCCTGGGATTCTAAAGGAAGTTCAGAGATTTCATCTAAAAATATAGTTCCTCCATCTGCATATTCAATTTTTCCTTCTTTATCTTCATGAGCATCTGTGAATGAGCCTTTTTTATGTCCGAAGAGTTCTGATTCGAATAGTTTCTCTGGAATTGATGTACAGTCAACTACTACAAATCTTTTCTCTTTCCTTTTACTTTCATTGTGAATTGCTTCTGCAAACATTTCTTTTCCTACACCTGTTTCACCCTGGAGGAGAATATCTACATCCGCTTTTGAGAGAAATTGAGCTTTCGCCTTTATATCATCATATCCAACGATATCTTCAAATGTGTATTCTGCTGATTTTATTTTTTCTTTGGATTTAAATATTTCTTTTTCCTTACTCACCCCTCACCTCCAATTTACCTTTTTAGTATATTAATAATTATTAAATTAAAATTCAAGTAATTTTTAACATCGTGACAGAAAAAGCTTAAAAGTAAAATTAGCACTATTAATTTTTTATCTCCCAGAAATTTAGAAATGAAGAAAAAGAGTTTGTGACCTACATTTAGGGCACGTTGTCATAAGAAGCCCTCCATTTGGTGGGAAGTATTGCAAGCACGAGAACATATAATACGGACGTGCTGTGAGGCAATTTGAAAATTTGACATTCTATGAAAATGGTGATAAAAAATAGACCCTATTGTTCCGCTAGGATAGAGAAAGATGGATAAAATTAATTCTGTAATTAAATCCGACCCTCGATGCCATAAAGGTGTTTAGATGGAAGAGGATAAAGAATATTTCAATCAGGATTTGCTTAAAATAGAGATATCCCCGATAGTTGCAATAAGTGAGGCGATGAAGGGGAGAAATGACGTTTTCCATTTTTATAGAGGAGAGATAAACCTGAACACACCCCAACAGATAATAAACAATATTAAAAAAGCGCTTGATGAGGGAAAAACAAAATATCCAAAAAGTGCTGGTGAGCCGCCCCTAAAACAGCACATCCTTGAGAAATTAAAAAAATATAACAAAATAAATGGTCTGATTACTGATAATATAATTGTAACAGCAGGAGGCCAGGAGGCACTCAACATTTTATTCCACCTTTTTTATGGTAGAGAATGTGCTTCCTTCTCGCCTGTATGGAGTGTTGTTGTAGAGGATTTCAATCAATATTCCCATCAAAATATAAATGAGATCCCTTTTAACAAAGATATGTCTATTAACTGGGAAAGGACAGAAAATGCCTTAGCAAAAAGCAGGTTTTTATATCTCAATAGTCCCCATAACCCTACAGGAAAGGTATTCTCAGAAGACGAACTGAGAAAAATCCTTGAATTGTGTAAAAAGAATAATACATTTATTATCTCAGACGAGGCATATGAACATATTGTATTTGATGACAAAGAACATATAAGCATTGCGTCCCTACCTGAAGCAAAGGACTATGAAAATTCCATTGCAACTGTCTATACTTTTTCAAAGACATTCGCCCTGACTGGCGGCCGCGTAGGTTATATTGTAACCAAGAATGAAAAATTAAACAAAGTAATAAAAAACACCCAATATACCCATACTGCAGGCATATCGACTTTCATACAATATGGACTTGTGGGCGCATATGATCTTGAAGATGAAATAAAAAATAGAAGAAATGAACTACAGAAAAGAAGGGATATGATATATGAAACAATTGCTAGAATAGATAAAATCTCATGTTCAAAACCAGAGGGCGCCTTCTATTTCTGGCTCGACCTCTCAAAAATTGCAGAGGATGGTTACAATTATATGCTTGAAAAAACACGGATATGTGGCGTCCCCGGTACTGCCTTTACAAAACAATATATGGCTGAGTATAAGCCCTGCGTACGGCTCTCTTACTCTGCAGTAGATAGTGAAATAATAGAAGAGATGATAGATAATCTTTATAATAAGATGGTTGTATAGGGAATTATTCCATTTTTTTCTTTCAAAATTTATTTTTCGAGAAAAACTGCAAATATATTCATCCAGGTCTAAAATAAATGGATATTTTTTCATAATAAGTGCAGAGAAATTGTTCCACCTTAGATCGATTCTTGGATTGTGAAAAAGCCTAAAAACAATATTAATTTTTTATCTCCCAGAAATTTAGAAATGAAGAAAAAGAGTTTGTTGAACCAATAATTTCCGGGGTTATTTTTAAATCCAATTTTTTACTACTTCCCATAATGTAGAATGGAGAAAAAAGAGGAAAGATTGGCATCTCATCCCAGAGTATTTCCTGAACTTTATCATATATTTTTTTTCTCTGACTTAATTCAATTGTAAATTTTCCCATGATCAAGAGTTTATCGAGCTCTCTGCTTTTAAAAGATGAATAATTCATAACTCCTTCTGAATGAAATACATCGGAAATGTTTGGATCAAGATCGAAGAGAACTGAGGAGATTGCCATATCGAAGTTGCCTTTTTTTAACTTTTGAAGGAATGTTCGATATTCAATAAATTCAAGTTTTACAATAATTCCAATATCTTCCAGGCATTTTGCAATCGAAGTTGATACATTTTTTCTCAATAAGCTTTCTGAATTTGTTAAAAGAGTTAATTTAATTTCTTTTCCATATTTTTCGATTTCTTTTTTTGAATTAATCGGGTCAAATTTGTATCTTTTTAAATTTTTATTTTTCCAGTCTTTTAAGATTATATGGGAATAAGGAATCTCTCCATAATTCCTCAGAATATTTTTTAAAAGAGAATCCCGATTAATTGATTTTACGATTGCCATTCTGATTTCTCTTAAATTCAAAGGGTGTTTTTCCAGATTAAAAACAAGATATGTGTAAGAATTTTTTTTGTAGAAATTAAAATTAATTTTTTTAAAAAATTCAGTTTTGTTCATAATTGAGAGAGCAACTTCTGGTTCAATTTCTCCCAAATTAATCTCTTCGTTGAGTAACTTGAGTGGAGTTAGGAGAGAGTCTGTATTCAATACGAGTGTGTATTTTTTTATATTTGGTTCACCCCCAAAATATTTTGAAAAAGAACTTAATACAATTTTATTCTCTGGAATTATCTTTTCAAACTTATATGGACCTGTGCCGATGGGATTTTCTCCGAATTTTTCGATGGAATTTATTTTTCTAAGGATATGGGAAGGAAGAATTTTAAAAGTAAGATATGTGAGATAGGGTGCAAATTTATTTTTAAAAGTTATCTTCAGAGTGTTTTTATTTATTTGTTCAATTCTGTCTATAAATTCAATGTCAGACTTATATGGAAATGGAGAATCAGGGTCTTTCATTAGATTAAATGTAAAAATTACATCTTCTGATGAAAATGGTTTTCCATCGTGCCAGAGAATGTTTTCTTTAAGGTTGATTGATAATTCATTTTCATTGAGTTTGTAAGAGGAAGCTAAGTCCATTTCTGGAAAACCCTTTCTGTCGAACCTGAACAACCCACTGAATATTTTATCCACAATTCCTGCAGATATTTCGTCTGTAGCAAGAATTGGATTAAGGGTTATGGGAAATGACCTTGCTGATTCTACAACTTCATTTTTTATGCTTTGACGGCAGGAAATGATAAATAAGAATATAGCACCTATTACTATTTTCAGTCTTTTCATTTTAATAGGCATTCGAGTCCCCTTTGCTTAATTTTTTCTTTGGAATTACGAGACCAACCATCCCCTTCGCTCAAATAATCTCCTATCTCTCAGAGTCTTATCTTCTCTTATCTTTTAAATCCTCTCTCGCTCTCGTTCGTTTCATCATTTCTCTTTCGGAAATCTTAAATATAGGAGATTATTCTCACTCCCTTCGCAGATTTTTAGATGCTCGTCGATATGTCGCTCAGAAGATGCTTGGTCTCTCAATTTAAACTAATGTTTTCGGATCACCCAATATATCAATAAGAAACTTTGCTCGCTTACTTTTCTCTCAGCTGAAATCTTTTGTCTAAAGAATTGAGGATATTCACAATACCTCCATATTCTAACTCTGAATATGGAAGCATCGCAGGCCCTGAAAAACCCTGTTTTCTTATAGAAACAGCCTTTTCTGATATCTGGGTTCTGACATAGTCCCAGAATGGATGGTCAAAAACATCTATCGGTCCTGTAAGTTTTCCATCCTTCATGGAGAATGCTGCTCCAGTTACAAGAGGAGGTCCATCGAAGAAAGAAACAGTTGTTCCAAGTTTACATGGCATAAGTGGTCCTGCATGGCTTCCCCTCATAAAACCTGCAACAAAATGGCCAATCTCATAAGGAGCTAATACTTCTCCTGTTGCAGGGAAAGCTCCCTGGACTCTAACTATTGCTATCGGATCATCTTTTCCAGTATACTTCCCTGCAATGTGATGAAGTCTTGTTGTGCTTATTGATACAGCTGGCTCTCCGGTTGACCTGCTGTGAATGCTTTCTATGGCAAATCTTTCATTATCCCTTAGAAGTGCTGCAATGCTGTATAAATCTTCTGGAGAGTTTAATTCAATAACTTTATCTTTTTCAATATAGTCAACATCAATTATCGTGAATTTAAACCCATTTGTCATCTGAGGACTTAATATAAGGCCTGAGCAGTACATGGGGTCGGCAAAGGCTAAGTAAAAAGGTAAGTTAAAAGCACCTGGATCTGTTTTATCAGCTGCGAAAAAGATAAATGGTTCATTAGGTCTTTCTTCAAACTCCATCTCTGCGACACCAGGCCCTAGTCCCTTTACATTTCCCGAGAATGCATCTTTTAAAAGATCCTGTCCAGCACCATAAAGTCCCAATTTTTTTGCAACTTCAGTCCCTGTTTTAAAAGCATCCCATGCAAGTTTGTGAATTTCTGGGTTTGCAACCCCTCTTTTATGTGTCATCAATATTGCAATATCATCCCCGGTGAAGCTGATATAGCTATCGATTATAAGATCTTTTCCATTTTTTTTCACAAAATTTTTTATTTCATTAAATAATTCCTGACCGGGTGTTATATGTCCTCCAATACTTCCTATATCTGCTTTTAAGACGCTTACAGTAATTTTCATTTTCATCATCCTCCTAAAATAAAAATTGATTTCATATATTTACATAAAAAGAAAAAAATAACAACTATTTTCAAAATTTGTAGGGAAAATAAGTTAAGAAAAAAACCAAAATTTTCTGCAGTTGAAAAATGCAACACTAAATATATTATATATGGAAATATAAATAAAAGAGGATATAATAAGGAGGGAAGATGAAAAATAAAGCTAAAATGAAGAAGTTGTCTTTTGTTATCATTCTTTCTATCATCTTAACTTTTCTTCTCCTTAATTCAATTGGAGAATTAAAAAAGAGATTCTCTTCGAGCACAAAGTGGTATAACAGTTAGCGCTCATTACTATCCGTGGTATAGAACATGGAATTTCCAGCTTGGTCAAACAGTTAGAGCAATGCCCATGATTGGTGCCTATGACACATCTAACCCTTCAGTAGCTTCTCAGCATTTAGATCAAGCAGCAATAGGAGGAATAGATGTTTTCTCATTAGAATGGACAGGACCTAATCCTTCTGATACTGGATACACAGAGACAGAGTATGATATAGATAATGGATTTTTACCTGCATGGTGGCAGAAGGCTTATGTTATGTTCTATATGTTCTATGATCAGGCTATAAGGATGAATAGAAAGTTTGGAATAACCATACCTGAAGAAGCTTATAATTTTAACGATTCCAGAGTATACAACCAATTCATATCAGATATAGACCATATCAGGGAGAAATATTTCGGTCATCTTGGATATTTTAAGATGGATTATAGTCCTGTTATATTCTGGTATCTTTCGAGAATTACTTCTGGTCCTTGGTGGGTAGCGCTTCAAACTGTAAGAGATCATGCAGGAGGAAATATCTTTTTTATAGGAGATGAGATATTCAATACTAAACTATTTCGCCCAAGAAGGATAGAGAAATTTGATGCTATAAGCTGTTATGGAGTTGGGTTGGATCCTACTTATTATTCTGACGGAGCTAATGTGAGAGATGTAGCTGACATTGCAATACCTGTTTATGAATATTGGCAATATCAAGCTTCTGACTTAGGAGTCTGGTTTGTATGGCCGTTGGAAGCAGAATATGATGATGATCATATCTCTGGAAGACCATGGAATGGGGAATTTTACTCTTTCTCTAAATCTGACTTCTCCTACTTTGCCCAGAGAATAAAAAACTCCATTTCATCAAGGGGAAATCCTTATGTCTCTACTACATCATTCAATGAATGGTATGAAACAACCTCAGTTGAAGCCTGCTCAACACCTGGAGAGCCATATATATACAACTGGGGATGGGATTTCTTAAATGTAATAAAAGAAATATTTTTTTAAGGAGTGAATAAAATGAAAAGACTATTTGTAATATTAATTTCAATTTTTTTAACAATTAATATTTCATCCTGTAAATCTCCTACCTCTCCTGATGAAAACAACCCTGTAACTCTAACAATCTATGTTGATATAAACAACAAAACAGGAATAGAGGATGGAACAATTACCTACCCTTACACATCCATCGTAAAAGCTGTAACAAAGGGAACACAAAATACACTCATAATTGTAAAACAAGGCCATTACAGAGAGCCAGAGCTTTATCTAAAAGAAGGGATGAAGCTACAGGGAGCTGGCTCTGAGACAACAACAATTGAAAGATCAAAGTATGGACTTATAACACTTAGCTCTGGATGTGAGATATCAGGGTTTACGATAATGTCTCAATGGTCAGGAACAGTTTTAGATCCAGCAATCAAAGGAGGCGGTGTTAAAAATATAAGAATTTCAAACAATAGATTTAAGTATCCTGACCACAGAGCAATTTTTTTAGAAGGTTCAAGTGGGTCGATTTCAAATAATCAAATCTCAGGATCGAATAAAGTAGGAGGAGGGATAAGCATTAACGTATCTGACGAGATTGTTATAGAAAATAACTTAATATTTTCATCAGGTTATGCTTTAAGTATCATCGGTTCTTCTCCAATAATAAGAAATAATACTATTCGAGATTGCCGATTAGGAATAGATATTTCCATGGCAGTAGGAAATGTTATCTCTTCTCCTTTAATTTCCAATAATACAATTGAAAATAATGATGATTATGGAATAAGGATTGCAATGTTTCCCTGCAATGCAGACTTAGGAGGTGGAGGAAGGGGAAGTCCAGGAGAAAATATAATAAGAAATAACAGAAAGTATGATCTCCTTAATCAATCTCCATCCTCAATCTATGCTAAGAATAACTGGTGGACTCATTCAACAGAATTTGAAATAGACAAATCCGATATCTCAGATGATGATGAAGGAACAGGAGGCCAGGTAATATTTCTTCCTTTTAAGAAATAAAAATGTAGAGATTTTAAGGATTAAAACATTTAACATAGGAAACCCTGACTTTAAGAAAAACATCCCTTTCTAAATTTATATCTTTTACTCTTTTTGTATGCTCTTTTTTTGTGAAATCTTTACTTCATTACACATGAAGGACATACACAGTACTTTCTTATCCTTGGACTTATTACTTTGATTATATTTTTCTTCATTGATAGATACTCTTGTTGAAAAATCTACCAATTTAATTTCTTTAATACTAACATATTTCATATTTTTTTAGCCTCAAATTCGGGACAGATTCAAAAATTTTGCTTGACAATGAAAAAAAATTAAAATAATATTTTTGAAAATGGGAAAAAATGGGAAAAAATGGGAAAAATAAAACCAGCTTCTGATTCTCGGTTAAGAGGAAAAGAGATAGTTAAAATTGATGACGGAGGGAGACTGAAAATTCCAAAAAGATTTTTAGACATTATCAGAGAGAAATTTGATGATCAGGTATACATTACATCCGTTAACGGTGATTGTGTGTGGGTTTATCCTATGAGGAGATGGCAGGAGATTGAGGAAAGATTTAGGGCTGATATGCCTTTTAATACCAAAGCTCGGCAATTTTCCCAGAGAACAAGTTATTGGGGGAAGCCGGAAAGAATCGACAGTAAGGGAAGAATATTATTGCCATCTGACTTAAGAAAGATTGCCAAACTGGATAATGAAATTATCGTTATCGGAAATGTGGATTATTTAGAAATATGGAACAAGGAAGTAATGGATCAAAAGATATTGAATGAACCATTTGATGAAAATGAAATGCTGGAAATAATTTATCGAAAAGATTGATTATGGAACATGTACCTGTAATGGTTGAAGAAACCTTGAAACATCTAAATCCTGAAAGGGGAGGGATATATTTAGATTGTACAGTAGGGTTGGGAGGTCATTCTAAAAAAATTCTTGAAGCTTCTTCTCCGGATGGAAAATTGATCGGGATCGAGAAGGATGAGGAATCTTTGTTGATTGCCAAGAAAAATTTAGAAAATTTTGGAGATAGGGCAACGCTTTTTAGAGGAGATTTCAGGGATGTATTCAATTTAAATCTAAATCTTTCAAAAATAAAAGGCGTTCTTTTCGATCTGGGAATCTCTTCATATCAACTTTCAGTTTCAGAGAGAGGATTCAGTCATACTTTCAATGGACCCCTTGATATGAGAATAGACAGGAATCAAAAAAAAACTGCCTATGAAATTGTTAACCATTATTCAGAAAAGGATTTGAAAAAAATTTTTGAAGGATTCATGGAAAGAAGATGGATATATAAAGTTGTCAGGGAAATTTTAAAAAAGAGAAAGGAAAAAAGAATAGAAAGTACTGAAGAATTAAGGCTTATAATAGAAAAAGTTTTTCACTGGAAACCAAAAAGAGGAAGGACCCATCCAGCTCAAAAAGTATTCCTGGCAATAAGAAATGAAGTAAACGGAGAACTTGATAGTTTAGGAAAATTTTTTATTGATTTTTTTAGAGCTTTACAAGAAGGTTGCAGGATAGTAATAATTTCTTTCCATTCTCTTGAGGATAGAATCGTTAAAAATGCTTTTAAAGAGCTTAGTAGTAATTACTTGTCTATACTTACGAAAAAACCTGTATGTCCATCAAAGGAGGAAGTTATCAGAAATCCAAGAGCAAGGTCATCAAAGTTAAGGGCAGCAGTCAGGATATAAGATTGATGAAAAATTCCATGAATTTAAAAATAACGATAGTCACATTATTTTTGATATTTTTAATAGCAATTTTTTATATATATACTCATGTAGAGATAATAAGGCTTGGATATAAAATTGAAGATTTGAAGAAGAAGAAGGATGAATTGGAAAAAGAAATAAAGAGATTGGAAATTGTAAAAACTAATTTATTGAATTTAGAAAATGTTGAAAAAATCGCAAAAGAAAAACTTGGCATGGTTCCAGTAGACTCATCCAACATATTTATATGGGATTTTAAAATTGATAGTAAATATTTAAATAAAAATGATTAAAGTATTGATGAGTATTTCTAAGAGAAGGTTAGAAAATGTTTTTATTCTGTGTTTAATATGGACCTTCCTGATAGTAATAAGGTTGGCTGAGCTTCAGATATTCAAGCATAAAGAATTCAAATCGAAAGTTTTATCCCAGAATCAGAGAGTTGTTGAAGTAAATTCGAAGAGAGGTTCAATATTTGATAGGAATGAGAGAATCCTCGGAGAAAGTATTGAAACTGATTCAGTTTATATAATTCCCTCTCAGATTGAAGATTTAAATAGAGTAATTTCTATTCTCAGGAATACTTTAGAAATTTCTAAAGACCAGGAAAGAAGTATTTATGAAAAAATAAAGCAGGGAAAGCCGTTTATCTGGGTGAAGAGGAAATTTCAAAGTGAGAGAATTTATGAATTGAAAAATATGAAACTCAGAGGGGTTGGTGTCTTAAAAGAATACAAAAGAATATACCCCAACGATAACTTGGCTTCTCATGTCCTGGGTGGTGTTGGAGTAGATGAGCAAGGTCTCGATGGAGTGGAGAAGGAATACGACAGACATGTTTTGGGAAAGCCTGGCAAGATGATTCTTTATCTTGATGCTTTACAAAAAGAATATTTAGTTTCTTTAATGGATGAGCCTGAGGAAGGAAGAGATTTATATCTTACAATTGATGAGGTAATCCAGTTTATCCTTGAAAAAGAGCTCAAGGAAGGAGTGAATAGGTTCAGGGCAAAAGAAGGAATTGCAATAGCAATGAATCCATACTCAGGGGAAATTCTTGGATTGGCAAATTTTCCTGACTATAATCCAAATAATTATTCCCAGACTGACTCACGATTCATCAGAAATAGAGCAATCCAGAAGGTATTTGAGCCAGGATCAACGTTTAAAATTATAACTGCCTGCGCAGCGCTTGAGGAAAGACTTGTTAAACCTACTGATGAATTTGACTGTAGAGGAGGAGGCATTGAGTTGAGCGGGATATTTATCAGAGATCATAAAAATTTTTCTATACTTTCTTTTTCTGAGATTTTGAAATATTCCTCAAATAGCGGAATAATTCAGGTCGGATCTCTTTTAGGTAAAGAGAATTTTTTCAGATACATCAAAAATGTATTTCAATTTGGAGAAAAAACTGGAATAGACCTTCCTGGAGAGGAAAGAGGGATCTTAAGAGATATTTCTAAATGGTCGAATATATCATTAGGAGAAATATCGATGGGTCAGGAAATTGGAGTAACAGCCATTCAGATGATAAGAGCTTTCTCTTCAATTGCAAATGGAGGATATCTTGTTAAACCAAGAATTGTAAAGAAAATATCTGGATGGAATTCTGAAGAGTTAATCAAATCCGATTCTTCTAAAAAAATTCTTACAGATTATACGGTAAACATAATGAAAGGAATTCTTGAAAAAATTCCAGAGGATGGCACAGGAACTCTGGCTTCTTTAAAGGGATTTAGAGTTGCAGGAAAAACTGGAACTGCCCAGAAGATTGGAGAAGATGGGAAATACTCAACAGAAAATTTTATCTCATCTTTTATAGGCTATGTGCCTGCTGAGAATCCGATTTTTTCTCTAATAGTTGTAATCGATGAACCAGAAGGTGAGCATTACGGAGGTAAAGTTTCAGCACCTATCTTTAGAAGTATGACAGAGAAGATTTTAATGTATTTAGGCGTGTTCTCTAATTCTCAGGAAAGAATTAACATCCATTTAGTTTCATTGAGAAGAAGCTATGAAAATTAAAAAATTATTGGAAGAGTTAAGTTTTATAAGCTTTAAAGGAAATTTAGAGCAGGAAGTTACCGGAATCACCCATAACTCAAAAGAAGTAAAGCAGGGTTTTATATTCATAGCTATAAAGGGAATGAATTTTGATGGAAATAATTTCATAGAAGAAGCAATCAATCGAGGAGCTGGATGTATAGTTAGTGAAATGCCTCCCAAGGCTAATATGACATGGGTTCAGGTAAATGATTCCCGGTCAGCTCTATCAAGAATGAGTAAAATTTTCTTCGAGAACCCAAGCGAAAAGTTAAATCTGATCGGTGTAACTGGAACTAATGGGAAAACTTCTGTCACATTTATGATGAAAGACATTCTTGAAGAAGCAGGACTTTTACCAGGAATTATCGGAACTTTATCCTATCAATGGCTCGATAAGGAAATAGTTGCGGATAGAACCACTCCAGAGGCTGACCAGATAACCAAGATTTTAAACGAAATGGTCTCAGATGGAATAACTCATTGTGCTATGGAAGTATCTTCCCATTCGCTGGAACTAAAAAGAGTTGAAGATTTGAATTTCAAGATTGCCATATTTACAAACCTGACAGGAGATCATCTGGACTATCATGGGACGATGGAAAATTATTACAGAGCAAAAAAGAAGCTTTTTTCTCTGCTGGATGAAAAAAATGGTTGGGCAATCATAAATGTGGATGACCAATATGGTAAAAGATTAATTACTGAACTAAATTCTTGCTATTTATTATATTCAGTAAATGAAAAATCTGATGTTTATCCTGTAAAATATAATTTAGGAAAAGATGGAATCAAATCTTTAGTTTATACCCCTTTAGGAGAATTTGAGATTGAGAGTTCTTTACTGGGAAAACCAAATCTTTATAACTTGCTGGCCTGTATTGGAGCCTGCCTTTCGTTGAAAATTCCCCTGGAAAAAATTTCTTATGGAATAAGGAAAATTGGAGATATAAAGGGAAGATTGGAACTTGTGCCCAATGATCTCGGACTTAACGTATTTGTAGATTATGCTCACTCTGATGATTCTTTAAGAAATATTCTGGAAACTGTAAGAGAATTGAAACCAAAAAGAATAATCCTTGTTTTTGGAGCTGGCGGCGATAGAGATCGTTTAAAAAGACCGAGAATGGGAGAGGTAGCTGCGAAATCGGCTGATTTCACAATTATCACTTCAGATAATCCGAGGTCTGAAAATCCAATCGATATCATAAAGGATATTGAGGTTGGGTTTAATAAAATAAAAAGTACTGATTACACAATTCTTCCAGATAGAGAAGAGGCCATTTTTAAAGCGATTGAGATGGCAGAAGATGGAGATGCAGTAATTATAGCAGGAAAAGGCCATGAGAATTATCAGGTTTTCAAGGATAAAATTTTACCGTTTAGTGATAGAGAAGTAGCTGAGAGAGCATTGAAGGTTAAGAGAGAAAATGTGTGAGCTGACACTTTATGAAGCTGCAGAATACATGGAAGGGAAAATTTTGCAAGGTGATAGGAACATGAGGTTTCGAAAGTTCAATGTGGATACAAGAAAGACAGTAGAAGGAGAGCTCTTTTTTGCAATCAGAGGAAAAAGAGATGGGCACCAGTTCTTAAGGGATGGCCTTGAAAAGGGAGCTTCAGGAGTTGTCGTATCTCAAAAGATTTTTTTAAATGATTTTAAAGATAGAGGCGTTATTTTTGTGGATGATACTCTTGTATCCTTGCAGAAACTTGCAAAGAAAATAATTGAGAAATTTAATCCTTTGGTGATTGCTATTACAGGAAGCATAGGGAAGACTACTACAAAGGAATTTACCCATGAACTTATATCATCGCGGTTAAGAGCAAAAAAGTCATATGCAAATTACAACAATCATATTGGAGTTCCTCTTTCAATAATGGAGCTTGATGAAAAAGATGAAGCTATTGTTCTTGAAATGGCAATGAGTTCTCCTGGAGAGATAAGGAAATTGATAGAAATTGCTCCTCCCGATGTTTCCGTCATTACAAATGTGAATCCAGTGCACTTAGAATTTTTTCCTTCAATCGAACAGATTGCTTTAGCTAAAAAGGAAATTCTTGAAGGAACCAAAATCAACGGCAAAGCAGTTTTGAATGGAGATGATATTCTTGTAAAAAAAATATCCAATGATTTCAGAGGAGAAAGGATATTTTTTGGAGAAGGCGAAAAAAACGATATCTGTATAGAAAATATAAGATCTTGGATGCCATACAGTTATTCTTTTTCCATAAGATATGGCTCGAGAGGAGAATATCCCTTGAACCTGAATAATTTCAGTTATTCAATGGTATTGAATTTAGCCGCTGCTCTCGGAGTGAGTTACATTCTTGGAATAGAATTTCCTTCATTGAAAAAAAAGATCGAAAGATTAAGACCATTTGAGATGAGGGGTAATATAATCGAACTGGAGAATGGTATTCTTTTAATAGATGAAAGTTATAATTCAAACCCGAAAGCTCTGGAGATGGCCCTTAATGAGTTCTCAAAGATGAAAAATAAAAAAAAGATTGCAGTTCTGGGAGATATGCTTGAACTCGGTAAAGATTCTGAAAAATATCACCGAGAAATAGGTAAACTGATAAGTAATCTCCATATCTCCATGCTTATCACAGTAGGAGAAACATCGATGCTTATTTCAGAAGAAGCTGTTAAGAATGGATTAACCCCTAATAGAACAGTTCATTTTTTAAATTCAGATGAAGCCAGTAATGAAATTGAAAAATTTTTGGAATCCGATTCGTTCATTCTCATAAAGGGTTCGCGAGCAATTGGAATGGATAAAATAGTAGAAAGACTGGTTAAGAAGTTTGGAAAGACAGAGTCTGAGGAATTCTGAAATGTTATATTTTTTACTAGTTCCCCTCTATAAATATTTCTTTTTCTTTAACGTATTCAGGTATATCACAGTAAGGACTGCAATAGCTTCCCTTTCAGCACTTGTAATGACGTTAATTCTTGTTCCATGGCTGATAAATAAATTAAAAAAGTTCCACGTAGGACAGCAAATTCGAGAAGAAGGTCCACCCACTCATATCTCAAAAAAAGATACTCCCACGATGGGAGGGACTATAATCATTTTTTCCACAATTATTCAGACCTTGTTGTGGGCAAATCTGAAAAATCCTTACATCTGGATATCTCTTTTCTCCCTTGTTTCTTTTGGAATGATAGGGTTCTGGGATGATTTTATGAAAATTAAAAGGAGGAATTCAAAAGGAATTTCAAAAAGAACAAAGTTAATTTTAGAAATTTTCATGGCATTTATTATTGGCCTGGTGCTTTTAATCTTAGCAAAATATGGTCTTTTTAACCTTCATTTGAGTTTTCCATTTTTTAAAAAATGGGCTCCTTATTTAGGATGGGTTTATCTCCCTTTTATTATTTTAATAATCGCTGGTTCGTCAAATGCAGTAAACCTGACCGATGGTCTTGATGGACTGGCTACAGGAACAACATTAATTGCTGCAAGTGCCATCACTGCTCTTTCTTATGTCTCAGGCCATGCAGTTTTCGCCACATATCTAAATATTCCAAAAGTTCCCCTGGGAGGAGAATTAACAATAATGGTTGGCTCTATGGTTGGAGCTTCTCTCGGGTTTCTCTGGTATAATTGTTTTCCAGCAAAGATTTTTATGGGAGACGTTGGTGCTCTTTCAATGGGTGCTTTACTTGGGACGGTAGCAATATTGATTAAACAAGAATTGCTCCTTTTGTTCGTCGGAGGATTGTTTATAGTAGAGGCACTTTCTGTAATTTTTCAGGTTCTATATTTCAAAATTTCTGGAGGAAAGAGAGTTTTCAGGATGTCACCTCTCCATCATCATTTTGAAATGATTGGCTGGTCTGAACCTCAAATTGTAGTAAGGTTCTGGATTGTAGCCATCGTTTTTGCATTGTTCAGTTTAACAACTCTAAAGTTAAGATGAAAGACTATAAAGGAATGAATGTTTTAATCCTTGGTTTTGGGAAATCAGGAGAAGAATCTTTCAAATTCCTTTTAAAAAGAGGAGCTACAATAACAGTATCTGATGTAAATGAGAATATTATAGTTCCAGATGAATATTTAAAAGAAAATGTAAAATTTGTCTTTGGGCCTCACAAGGTTGAGGATTTTATAAATAAGGATATGATTGTGGTAAGCCCTGGTGTTTCCTGGGATGTAGAGCCATTGAGAGTGGCAAGAGAAAAAGGAATTAGAGTTATCCCTGAAGTTCAACTTGCTTATGAAAATATCAAGGGAAATATAATAGGAATCACTGGTTCAAATGGAAAGTCCACAACCGCAGCTCTTGTACATAAAATATTAAACTATTCAGGAATTCCAGCGTTTTTGGCGGGAAATATCGGATATCCCCTTGTATCTTTTGTAGATAAATCTAGTGAAAAAGATTTAATCGTAACAGAACTCAGCTCTTTTCAACTCGAAGGAATTGAAAATTTTCGGATAAAACTATCATCAATTTTAAATATAACCCCTGACCATTTAGACAGACATCGATCCTTTGAAGAATATGTAATGGCAAAGAAAAGAATTTTTCTCTTCCAGACAAAAGAGGATTTTTCTTTGTTCAACTCAGATGATCCAGTTTCTTTCAGTCTTTCTAAAGAATCCAGGGCTAAATTGATGATGTTTTCAAGAGAAAGAGTTGTTGAGTATGGTAGCTTTGTAAGGAAAGAAAAGATAATTTTTTCCGATGGGATAAAAGAAAGAGAAATAATAACAATTAAAGAGATTCCTTTAAAGGGGATTCATAATTTAGAAAATGTACTCGCTGCTGTTCCAATCTCAGCGCTTTTTGTAGATGACGATGAAAAGATAAGAAATGCAATAGCAGATTTTAGAGGACTTGAGCATAGGATGGAATTTGTGGACGAAATAAATGGAGTTGAATTCTATAATGATTCCAAAGCAACCAATGTAGATGCAGCTCTGAAGTCTTTGCAGAGCTTCGAGAAGAAAGTTGTAGCAATCTTAGGTGGAAGAGATAAAGCTGGGGATTTTACTAAATTAAGAGAGACTGTGAGAGGAAGTACTAAAGCAATAATACTGATAGGAGAAGCAAGGGATAAGATACGGAAAGCATTAAACGGTACAACTTCATTTTTTGAAGGAACATCGATGGATGAGGCAGTGGAAAAAGCTTATGAGTTAAGTTTACCTGGAGATGTAGTACTTTTAGCACCTGCCTGTGCCAGTTTTGATATGTTTAAAAATTTTGAAGATAGAGGAATGAAATTTAAGGAATCTGTTTTTAAATTAAAAAGAAGAGGGAAGACTTTTTAATGGAAGGAAAGATCGATCGCCTTTTTCTTATCTGTATCATACTTTTAGTTTTAATTGGATTGATTATGGTTTTCAGTTCCTCTGGTGTTATTTCTGGAAATCCTTTTAAGTTTTTTATCAAGCAGTTATTTTTTAATGTATTCGGATTCATCATTTTATTCTACATTGTTTCCAAGAAAAAACCTTTTTACAGTAACGTAATTTTTATTCATGTTCTTCTGTTCCTTTCCTTTATTCTGCTCATCCTTGCTCTTTTTTCAAAGCCAATAAATGGAACCCGCCGATGGATAGAATTTTTTGGTTTCACATTCCAGCCCTCAGAATTAGCCAAATTGAGTATCATTCTTTTCTTATCCTATTATTTTTCTCTGAAAAGAGTAGAAAAAATCTCTTTTTATGCAGTGCCCGCTGTGATTGTGATTGTTTTTTCATTCCTTATCATTTCTGAACCAGATTTTGGGTCAGGGGTATTGATTTTAGCAATTGCTGCGGGAATGTTTTATTTTTCTGGGATAAAAATAAGATATCTTGGGATTGGCTTAGCTGCAATTTTACCTTTTTTAGTATTTTCAGCTGTTAGTTCAGAGTACAGGCTTGATAGAATATTGTCATTTTTGTTCCCTTTTACTGATATAAGAGGAAGAGATTTTCAAATTTATCAATCTTTACTTGCTGTGGGGTCTGGAGGATTTACTGGAGTGGGTTTGGGTAAGAGTGTCCAGAAGCTATTCTATCTTCCCCAGGCGCAAACAGATTTTATATTTGCTGTGATAGGTGAGGAGCTCGGCTTTGTCGGGTGTATATCAGTTTTAAGTTTAATTTTTATAGTTCTCTGGAGAATATTTCTTATCTCAAAGAAATCAAGAGAGTTTTTTTTCATGCTGCTCTCAGCAGGAATAGGGATTCATGTAGCTTTGCAGGCTTTTTTGAACATTTCAATGGTTTTAAAATTATTACCAACGAAAGGTCTTCCATTACCTTTTGTAGGATATGGTGGATCATCGCTTCTCGTATTATTAATAGAATCAGGGATTGTATTAAGCACTTCAAAAAGAAGGTATTGAGATGGTATTCGTTATCGCTGGAGGAAAAACAGGAGGACATATCTATCCTTCAATAATGATAGCTAAAGAAATGTTAAGAGCAAATAAAAACACAAAAATACATTTTGTCGGCGAGGGAAGAGAGTTGGAAAGGAGAATTCTGGAAAAAGAGGGCTTCTACCAGGAAAAAATTCATACTACTCCGCTAAAGGGAATGGGAATTAAATCTCTTGTTTCTACATTAATTCTACCTGTTACATTTATTGAATCGTTAAAAATTATAATTCGAGTTAAGCCGGATGGAGTACTTGGAGTCGGAGGTTATTCATCAGGGATGTTTGTTTTAACAGCTGCTTTGCTTGGTATCCCGTGTTTCATCCATGAGCAGAATTTCACACCCGGCTTTGCCAATAAATTGTTGAAATTTTCTGTTAAAAAAGCATTTCTTTCTTATCCATCTTCCAGAATCTTCTGCGGGAAAAAAGGGCTGATCACAGGCAATCCAGTAAGAAAAGAATTTTTAAATATAATAAAAAAGAAGAGAAATTCAGAAAGATTTTCTCTTCTTATTTTTGGAGGGAGTCAAGGTTCATCTGTTTTGAACAATAATCTTCTTAATTCTCTGGAGTTTTTAAAAGAATATTTTCAAATACTTTATTTTTATCATCAGACAGGTGAAAGGGAATTTCAAATTGTAAAAGATAAGTATGAAAAACTTGGAATTAAATCAGAGGTAAAGTCCTACTTCTGGAATATATGGGAATATTTTGAAAAAGCAGATCTATTGATAACTAGAGCAGGAGCTTCAACAATATCTGAAATAATGGGAGCAGGGAAAGCATCGATTCTTATCCCTTTTTCCAAGTCAGCTTCCCAGCATCAGGTGGAAAATGCCTTAAACATGAAAAAATCAGGAGCTGCGGATTTACTCTTTGAGGAAGAACTGAACGGCAAAAAATTAGCTGAAAAGATAATTTTTTATCTCTTAAATCCATCAGAAATAACCAGACTGGAGGAGAATTCGAAGAAAATGTTTATCGAGGGTGCAGAGAAAAGAATGGTTGATGAAATATTAAGATATATAAAGAGATATAAAATTGAGAATAGGAAAAATTAAAAAGGTTCATTTTGTTGGAATCGGAGGAACTGGAATGTGTGGCATTGCAGAAGTACTTTTGAACTTAGGGTATAAAATCTCCGGTTCAGACCTGAAAGAGAATGAAGCGATTAAAAGGCTTAAAAGTCTTGGCGCAGATATAAAAATAGGACATAAAGAAGAAAATGTCCATGATGCAGATCTGATTGTGTTCTCCTCAGCTATTTCAGAAGCAAATTGTGAAATTCTTGAAGCCAAGAAGAGAAAAATAACGATTATTCCAAGAGCTGAGATGCTGGGCGAACTTATGAGAATGAAATACTCAATAGCCATCGCAGGTGCCCATGGGAAGACATCGACAACATCGATGATAGCTCTTATTCTCGAAAATGCCGGTCTTGACCCTACTATTATTATCGGAGGAAGGCTAAAGACCCTTGGTTCATCTGCAAAGCTGGGAAAAGGAGAGTTTATGATAGCAGAGGCTGACGAAAGCGATAGATCTTTTCTAAAATTATTTCCTTCGATTTCAGTTATAACAAATATAGATGCTGAACATTTAGATCAATATAAGGATATTGAAGATATAGAAAAAACATTTATTGAATTTGCAAATAGAATCCCATTTTTTGGCTCTGTAATTGTCTGTCTTGATGATTTTCATACTCAAAACATAATACCAGAACTTGAGAGAAAAGTTATAACTTATGGCATGAGTTCCCAATCCGATGTCTTTGCAACAAAAATATCTTTCAATAAATTCAATTCTGATTATGTCGTTTGTTTTGGAGGAAAGGAAGTCGAAGAGATAAACCTTCAGGTTCCAGGATATCACAGCATATACAATTCCCTTGCGGCGATATGCGTGGCTATGGAACTTGAAATTTCTCTTTCCGTGATAAAAGATTCGTTGAGAAATTTTCCAGGAGCAGACAGAAGATTTCAATTAAAAGGGATGATTGATGATATTACTGTGATAGATGATTATGCTCATCATCCTACTGAAATAAGAGTCACTCTTGATGCTCTGAAAAAAGGGTGGGGAAATAGAGTGATTGCAGTATTTCAGCCCCATAGATACACAAGGCTTCAGAAATTGATGGATGATTTTCCACGCTCATTTTATCAAGCCGACGAGGTAATAATTACATCTATTTATCCTGCAGGAGAAAACTCAATAGAAGGTGTAAGCTCTCAAGTTCTTTATGAAAAATTTCAGAAATACGGAGTCAAAAATGTTCATTTAATTGAAGACATGGAAGAAATTCCAAATATGCTGAAATTAATAGCAAAACCTGGAGATATAGTTATTACCCTTGGAGCAGGAAATATAAATATAGTTGCAGAAAAGTTCATGGAATTTCTCGAGAAAGGAAAATGATTATTAAAGAGAGAAATTTTTTAAATGGAAATCCGGCTTTATTTAGAGATGAATTTTATTATTGGAGAAAAAAGAGAAACATTTCGGTTAGAAAGAAGAGAATATCCAGAATAATTATTACAAAGTTGTTCTTTTTATTAACGATCTCAGCAATGGCATCTTTACTTGTTTTTGGCACTCATAGTCTGTACACCCTCATAAAAGGATGGGAGAAATTGGGTGTAAAGGAAATAAGAATATACACTGATAAAGAAGACCTTATCCCAGTGGTTGAGAGTGCAATTGAAGAAATGAAAATAAAAAATATTTTATTTCTACAGTTGAATGATTTGAAGAAAAGAATCGAAAAAATGAATTGGGTAAAAGAAGCAAAAATAAGAAGAATTCTTCCTTCAACATTGGAAGTCAGCATTGTTGAAAAAGAGCCATTTTGTATTCTAAAAAAAGAAGGATATCTCCTTCTGAATAATGAAGGTGCTGTTTTAGAACAAATGGAAAATCCAGAAATATTTAATCTGCCCATCATTTCTGGAATAAAGGAAGATAACTTTTTAGATTCATTACATTTTAAAGTTAGTTTTTCTGCATTGGTTGAAATTTCAAAGGAAAAAGACATATTCAAAAAAATCGTATACATTGATGCGACAAACCCGAATAATCTCTGCATAAGATTAAAAGACTTGAAAACTCTCCTGTATGCAGGAACAGAAAATTATGTTTCTAAAATTAAGCTTTTCTATGAAATTGAAAAAGGACTGGTAACAAATTTTGGCGAATTAGAATTTGTGGATTTACAGATAATAGGCCGAATTTATATTAAGAAAAAAGGATGAAAAGGAGGTGATGAAGGTTGGCTAAGAAAGATGATTGCATAGTAGGACTTGATGTGGGTACAAAAAAGGTTTGTGCTGTTGTTGGCAAAGTGGATGAGAATAATGAAATTGAAATAGTAGGGGTAGGAACCTCAGATTCTCAGGGTCTTTACATGGGTTCAGTGGTAAATTTGCAAAAGACCCAGTCATCAATAAAAGAGGCAATAAGAAACGCTGAAATTATGTCAGCGGTTGATATAGATTCGGCATGGGTTGGAATTTCAGGTAATCATATTAGAAGTTTTAACAGCAGGGGAGTTGTAGCAATTTCTGGAAAGGATAGAGAAATTTCATATGATGATATCAATAGAGTTGTAGAGGCAGCAAAAGCCCTTTCCGTCCCTCCTGATATTGAGATAATTCAATTTCTTCCTCAGGAATTTATCGTGGATAACCAGGCAGGCATCAGAGATCCATTAGGAATGACTGGAATAAGGCTGGAAGTTAATGTTCATATAATCACAAATTTAATAACTTCCACCACTAACCTTCTGAAATGTGTTAATGAGGCAGAAATTGAAGTAAAAGGACTGGTATTGAATTCAGTCGCTTCCTCAGATGCTACTTTGACTGAGGATGAAAAAGAATTGGGAGTGGCCCTTTTGGATATTGGAGCAGGAATTACTGATTGCGCTATATTTGATAGAGGGTCCCTTTGGCATACATTTGTTCTTCCGGTAGGAGGAAATCATTTTACGAATGATATTGCAATTGGTTTGAGGACTCCAATTCCTGAGGCTGAAAAGATAAAGAGAAGATGGGGATGTCCTATCGCAATCTCAGAGGAAGACGAGAGTATAGAAATTCCAAAAGTCGGTGGAGGTAAACCAAGAGTTCTTTCAAGAAGGATTTTATGCGATATTATTCAACCCAGGGCTGAGGAGATTTTTAAACTTGTTCTTTCTGAGATAAAAAAAATGGGGTTAGAAAAATCTTTAAATACAGGAGTTGTTATAACTGGAGGTTGTTCATTACTGGAAGGAATCATAGAAATTGCTGAAGAAGTCTTTGATCTTCCGGTAAGAAGAGGAACTCCGATAGGAGTTAAAGGGTTGTATGAATCTGTTAATTTACCTGAATTTGCAACTTCAGTAGGACTGATTCTATATGGAAATTCTATCACAAAAAGAAAAGAGATTATAAAAGCTGGAATTTTTGAGAAATTTAAGGAATTTATTGGAATAAAAAAAAATAAAAATAAATGACGATATTTGAGCAGGAGGTTAAATGAACAGAGAGGAGTCTTCAAAAGATATAAAATTTTCTTTTGTAGATGAAGAATATAGAGGTCCATTGATTAAAGTGATTGGAGTAGGAGGAGGAGGAGGAAATGCAGTAAATAATCTAATTGAGGAGGGAATTGAAGGTGTTGAATTAATTGGAATAAATACAGATTCTCAGGATTTATCGGAATGTAAAGCTCCTATTAAATATCAAATTGGGAAAAAAATAACTCGAGGGCTCGGGGCTGGTTCTGACCCCGAAATTGGCAGAAAAGCTGCAGAAGAGGATACCGATAGGTTAACCGAGCTTATAGCTGGGGCTGACCTTGTTTTTGTAACTGCATGCCTTGGTGGAGGAACTGGTTCTGGAGCAGCTCCTTACATAGCAAATCTTTCAACTCAAATGGAGATCTTAACCATATCAATTGTGATAAAACCCCTTGAGACTGAAGGGATTGAGAAAGCTAAGATAGCTGAGAAAGCTTTAAGAGAACTCAAAGAGAGTTCAGATATTCTAATCCCTATTTCAAATCAAAATCTTGTGGATGTGTGCAATGAAAAAGAAAATTTAACCGTTGAAGAAGCATTTAAACTGGCTGACGATGTGCTGATGCAAGCTGTGAATGGGATATCGGAAATAATGAGAAAGAAAGGAAGAATTAATTTAGATTTTGCAGATTTAAAAACAATAGTAAAGAAAAGAGGAATAGGTTTAATTAGCAAGGGATTCGGTTCAGGAGAGAGGAGAGTGGAATTAGCAGTTGAATCAGCTCTGAAGAATCCAATGCTTGAGGATATAACAATAAACGGAGCCAAATCTCTGTTGTTAAACATCAAGGGAGGGAAAAATCTTTCATTCCAGGAGATGAATTATGCTGCAAAATTAATTAGAGATTATGCAGATCCTAACGCATTTTTTATCTTTGGCCTTATGATAGATGAAAAACTTGAAGATGAGGTTGTCATTCTTGTTATCGCTGCTGGTTTTGACCCGGTTATGGAAGAGAGAATACTGGTTCAATCTTTGAATTTTGAAAGAACTCAACATCCATTTTTTATCCACCCTTCTGTAGTTTCTTCAACCCCCAACTATCTCACCACTCCTTCTGACCTAGCAAACATGAACACTCCATCTTATCGGAGAAAACCTAAATAGTGTGCTGTTCCGAAAGGGAAAAAAATTTAGTCTTCAAGCTTTATAAATGTTATGAATCGGATTTTAAATGATTAAATCGGATTTAGTAATTTCAAATTGTGAGCAGGTTTTAACGCTGAGGGGCAAAATCCCAAGGCGAGGAGCTGAACTGAGTGACCTTGGAATAATTGAAAAAGGGTGGATTTCCTCTTTGAATGGAAAAATAAATTTTATCGGAAAAGAAAAAGATTTTCTTAAGAATGTTAAGGAATTAAGAAATTGCACTTTTATCGATTGTAAGGGTAAAGTTTGTATGCCCGGATTTGTTGATCCCCATAATCATCTTCCTTTTGGAGGTACAAGGGAAGATGAGTTTTTGATGAGATTAAACGGTAAAAGCTACCAGGAGATTGCAGAAGCAGGTGGTGGAATAAAAAGGACAGTCACGCAGACCCGGGAGATTTCAGAAAAGAAGTTAACTGAATTATGTATAAAAAGATTAACCAGAATGCTTGAATCTGGAACTACAACATCTGAAGCAAAAAGTGGATATGGATTGAATTTTAAGGATGAGATTAAACAACTCAGGATAATAAAAAAATTAAACAATGTTCATCCCTTAGATTTAATTCCTACCTTTATGGGAGCCCATGTGATTCCAGATGAATATAAGGATAAAAGGGAAGAATATTTAAGTCTTCTTATGAATAAATTATTCCCTGAAGTGAGGGAGAGAAATCTGGCAAGATTTTTTGATGTTTTCTGTGAAGAAAATGCTTTCAATTTAAAAGAAACTGAAGAACTTATAAAAGAAGCAAAAAAGTACGGGTTTTTAATAAGGGTACATTCTGATGAGTTTTCTTCAATGGGAGCAACAGAATTGGCGATTGAAGAGGGTGCAATTTCGGTTGACCATTTAATTAATATCAAAGATGAGACTGTGGATTTACTTTCAAAAAGTAATACAACAGCGATTTTGATGCCATCAGTTTCTTTTTCTCTCAAACTTAGAAGATATGCTCCTGCAAGAAAATTAATCGACAGAGGTGCAATTGTAGCCCTTGGAACAGATTTTAACCCAGGAAGCTCGATGAACTGTTCCATGTTGTTTACGATCCAACTTGCTGTGTATGAGATGGATATGAAGATAGAAGAAGCTATTACAGCATCAACTGTAAATTCAGCTTACAGCCTTCAAGAAGAAACTGATGTGGGAAGTCTGGAGCTGAATAAAAAAATGGACCTTTTAATTCTTGATGTACCGAAATATATACATTTAGTATATCAACTTGGATTAAATCCAGTAGAAAAAGTTGTAAAAAATGGAAAATTGGTTTTCGATAGAGGTCTAGTCAAAAAAACAAATTGACCACTTGTTCCCTTCGCTCAGTGAACAATTGGTCAATATAATAAGAGGTCTCTGAGAAAGTAATTATGTATCAATAAAATAACTTTTTAGAATTTGATACTTTATATTGTGGATATATAAGAGACCTCTCAAAAAGCTCCAGATGCAAGGCGCAGTGAAGCTTTGAGTGAAGGAGTACTTCCTGTACGTTGGAGCGATAAAGTTGAGACTGCAACGCAGCAGATGGACTTTTTCAGAGGTCTCAATAAAATTTGTTGACAGGAAAAAGGGTGAGATGTATTATTTAATTTAATTTTTTAGGAGGTGTGCCTTGTTAAGGCAAATTGGGAGTAAAAAATCCTCCCAGATAATTGATGATTGGTAGCAAATTTTTTAAGGAGGTAAGGAGGTGAAAAAAGCCTTAGGTACCCATATTTTGGTAGAGATGTATGGGTGTAACCCGGGGAGTTTGAAAGATAAAAATTGGATTGAGGAGTTAATGAGAAGAGCTGCTATTGAATCAAAAGCAAAGATTGTAAAAACATTTTTTCATCAATTTAAACCATTCGGAGTATCAGGAGTTGTAGTGATTGAAGAGAGTCATTTTACGATTCATACGTGGCCGGAACACAAATTTGCAGCCATTGACTTTTTTTATTGTAGTAATGAAGTTAAGATTGAAAAAGCAGTTGATGTTCTTCAGAATGGTTTCAAGCCTGAAAATGTATCAATGGTTGAGATTAAAAGAGGAATTCTTGGCTCTGTTGAAGAGGATGAGATAAAAGAGGTAGCGGCTCATTGAGAACATGAATGAAGATGGATTATGGTATTTAGAAAAATTTACAGATAACCAGATTCATTCATTCAAGGTTAAGGAAATTATTTTCAGGGGGGAAACAGAATATCAGAAAGTTGATATTCTGAATCTTGAGATATTTAAAAAAACTCTTTTTCTTAATCAAAAAATTCAATCAGCTGAAATAGATGAATACATCTATCATGAATGCTTGGTTTTTCCGGCATTATTTTCTCATCCAGATGTAAAAGCAGCATTGATTCTTGGAGGTGGGGAAGGAGCTACTTTAAGAGAAACCCTTAAAGTTAAAACTATCGAATATGTGGATATGGTTGACATAGACAGGGAACTTGTAAATCTTTGTAAAAAATACTTACCTGAATGGTCAGATGGAGCTTTTGATAATCCAAAGGCTAAAATTTATTATGAAGATGGGAAAAAATTTTTAGAGAATTCAAAAAAGAAATATGATCTAATTATTTCAGATCTGTCTGAGCCCGTTCAAGAAAGCCCTTCTCTTCAATTATTCACAAGAGAAACCTTTAAGAAGATATACGATAAGCTTGAAGAGGATGGTATTTTTGTTTTACAGTCAGGTTCTGCTGACCCATTTTATTGTAAATTTTTTGCATCCATCATAAAAACTTTAAAAGAATTATTTCCTGTTATTAGGCCATACTGGACTTTCATTTCTTCTTTCAGAGTTCCATGGGGGTTTACGATTGCATCTAAAATACATGACCCATTAAAATTAAAAGAAGATGAATTAAAGGAAAGCATCGAAGAAAAATTAATAAAAAAAATAAATTTTTACAGCCATACAATTCATAAATCTTTGTTTGCCATTCCCGGTTATCTCTCTAAAGCAGTTGAAAGTACAAATATTATAACAGAGACAAGCCCTTTTATCTGGGAATTCTAGTGTCATGTCACTTAAATACCTTTCGTTATATTATTGTGACACGACACTTTCCTTATGGGAGAAAGATCTCCTTAGACGCTTCGCTGAGCACCCCCCAGACATGGGGAAGATACCTTCCCCATACCCCTTCAGCGTGCTTTATGAGAAATTGTTTGTTTATGAAGATATTTATGGGACAGCACACTAGGAAGGAAATGAAAAAAAATGTCTTTTATGAGTATCATACTAAAGAAAGTGGACTTTTTATAAAACCCTCTAAAGTTTTATATTCAAAAAAATCAAAATTTCAGAAAATTGAAATAATTGAAACAAAAAACCTGGGTAAGATTTTACTCTTGGATGGACTGATTATGACCACTGAGAGAGATGAGCATTTTTATCATGAGATGATGGTTCATCCTGCAATGGTTTCCCATCCTGAACCTGAAGAAATTCTTATAATCGGTGGTGGAGATGGTGGAGCATTGAAAGAAGTTTTGAAATATAAAGATGTGAAAAGCATAGTTATTGTCGAGATAGATAAAGATGTGATAGATACATGTAAAAAGTTCTTTTCCTCCGTATCTTTCGGTTTCAATGATTCAAAAGTCGAGATAGTGAATGAAGATGGAGCGAAGTTTATCAAAAGGAGTAAAAAATTTGATGTAATTTTTGTTGATTCTTCTGACCCAATAGGTCCAGCAAAAACACTCTATGGGGAGGATTTTTTTGGTAATTTGAAAAATTCTCTAAGGAACCTAGGTATTCTCATCTTACAGTCAGAATCTCCTGTGTACCATTTAGATTTGATTAAAAAAATGCATTCTATTTCAAGGAAAAGGTTTAAAATTGCCAAACTATATCTTTCTCCTGTACCCACATATCCTGGAGGATTATGGTCTTTTATGTTTTGTTCGGATTCAATCGAACCAGGTAGAGTTGAGAGAAAGCTCCCTGAAAATCTTAAATATTTCAATTTAGAAATTTATAATTCCTGCTTCATCCTTCCCAATTTCATGAAAGAATTAAATTGAAAAGCGATAACCTTAAACTTAAAAATAAAAAGGCTTTTGTTACAGGAAGCAGTCGTGGAATTGGAAAAGAAATTGCTTTATCTCTTGCAGAGAATGGAGCTAATGTAGGAATCCATTTTTACCAAGACTTTGAATCTGCAAAGGAGACATCAAAAAGAATAAAAGAACTTGGAAGAAATTCCTCTGTTTTTATGGCTGACCTTTTGAAAGCAGAAGAGATTGATTTGCTTGCGGAGAATGTAAAGAAAAAATTCGGAAATGTAGATATTCTTGTAAATAATTTTGGTCCTTTGGTGTTTAGGGAATGGGAGGAAATTGACTATAATGAGTGGGAAAATCTATTTCGGGCTAACCTCTTGAGTGCTGTTTTTCTTACAAAAAAATTTCTCCCTGACATGAGAAAGAATAAATGGGGGAGAATAATTAACATAGGATACAGCAGAGTCGAAAATCTTGTTGGGTTTCAGAAAATTCTTCCTTACTCAATAGCAAAAGTGGGTCTATTATTATTTACAAGATCTGTTGCCCAATCAGAGGCTCGGTATGGAATTACTTCAAACATGGTTTCTCCAGGCATCGTGGAAAGTGATTCGACTTTCAATCAGGTTCGGATTCCAGCAGGAAGAAAGGCAAGGTTTAAAGATATATCTGAAGCTGTGATATTTCTATGTTCTGATTCATCCTCATACATTACAGGAACAAACCTGATTGTTGGAGGGGGGTGGAAAGTATAAATACCGTGAACTGTAAGCTGTTACCAGTGAACTGTAACAAGTGTGCTGTCACATAAATTTTTTTACAAACAATAGATTTCTCTTAAAGCACACTGAAGAGGTATGGGGAAGGGACTTGAGGCTGTCTAAAAAGTCTGGACAGCCTCTCTTAAAAGGGGATTTAAAATACTCCCTTTATAACCTAAAAAGAAAATTAAATTCTTTATCTTTATACTCAAATTTTATCTTTGGAGATTTTGAGAGGAAATCCTCTCAAAGGAGGGGCTGTCTCCTCTTTAGACAGCCCCTTTGCTCAGAGAAGCGTCTAAGGAGATCTTTCTCCCATAGGGAAAGGTTATGACACAAATAAATAACAAAGACAATTTTGAGTGTCACAACACTAAGTGTGCTGTCGCATAAATATCTTCGTAAATAAAGAATTTCTCTTAAAGCACACTGAAGGGGATATGGGGAAGGTATCTTCCCCATGTCTGGGGGGGTGCTCAGCGGAGCGTCTAAGGGGGGCTTGCCCCCATAGGGAAAGTGTCATGTCACAATAATATAACAAAATGTATTTAAGTGACATGACACTAAAGAAGAGATTTTGGGGTTTTTTCAAGATGATAAAATAGCATCTGTTTTAAAATATTTTCAATTATTTTTAATCTCTCTTCAGAATAATTTAAATTTTTCATGTGTTCAGGGGAATTCTTTTTTATAAAATCAATAAACTGGTTGAAATCTGAATTTATTTTAAATTTCTTCATAGTAGAACACCCTGAACAATAGATTCCATCCATTTTTTGGGAAAGCCATCCTTCTTCTATCAGAGTCTTGCAATTTCTACATTTAGTGAAATTAGGAAGAAAGCCGCTTAATTTGAGAATCCATCCTTCAAAATATCTCAAAATGAGTGGCAATGGAACTTCATTTTTTAAAGCCCTGAGAATTGAAAGAAGCAGTCTAAATACAAGGTCTTCTTTTAGATGGTGAGGGATAAATCCTTCGATTACTTCGGAAATATAGGAAAGTCCTTTAATTGTATCAAAATCCTTCTGAATCTCAAAGAAGCTTTCTATTAAGTCAGCAGTTTTTAGAACGAGTAAGTCTCTGGTTTCTTTCTCGTAATAGACAATTTTTATGTAAGACATCGGTTCAAGGGAAGAACCAAATCTATTTTTAAATTTTTTCGCTCCTTTTGCTATGACCCTGATTATTCCTTTTTCTTTGGTAAAAAGTACAACAATTTTATCAAGCTCAGCAAAGTTGAAGCTTCTTAAAACGATTGCTTCAGATGATTGAATTGACACAGCTATTTAACAAGTTAAACTATTACAAGCTTTTTTACAACTTTTTCCCAATCATTTTCTTTCGAAAATTTATATCCCTTACCTCCCATTCTCTCAGCCTCATCTCTGTTTTCAGCAAAATAATCTATTTTCTCTGCGATTCTCTCAGGATCTGGCTCAACAACAAATCCATTTTCTCCATCTTCCACGATTTCAGAAGGTCCACCAGAATCAAAAGTTGTTATAACTGGTTTTCTTGATGAGAAAGCTTCTATAGTAACAAATCCAAAATCTTCAAGATATGGAGCATAAAATATTGCTCTCGATTTAGAATAATAATTTAGAAGTTCTTCCTCTGAGATTTCACCGAGTAAAAAAACTCTATTTTCAAGTTTTTTTTGCTTTATTTTATTTTTTAAATTTTCTCTTTCTTCTCCGTCTCCTGCAATGTATGCTTTGATTTCTTTATTCTTTAAGTAAGAAAAGCTTTCAATCAAAAGGTCATTTCTTTTTAAAAAATAAAGTCTTGATGCTGTAAAAATAAAATTTTCATAGGTCTCAGTTCTGTATTTTCTTTTTGGAGCTGGGGGATAGAGAACTTCAGAGTAAATGTTTCCCCATTTTCTTAGTCTGCTTTGGACAGTCTTACTCTGGGCAAAAATTTTTGTAACTTTCTTCTTGAGGAAAAAATTGTCAAACCTGTGAATCAGAAACCTTCTGAGCATTTCTTTTATTTTGTTCTTTGTTGAAAGATTCTTTTTAAACAATTCCCATAGGTCATAATATTCTCTCATCCTGTGATTGAGCCACACAACATTTGTTTTATGGCGGAGGACATAAGAGGGAAACCTGAGTGTTATAAGCTGGTCGATTTTTCTTCCTCTTCCATCCTCGGAGACGTCAGTGAGATAAGTGGCTAAATAGGCACTAATCTGTTTTCCAAAGGGATTCTGGGGCGTAAGCATTAAATCTGAATCAAATCCATGTTCTTTTAGAGCTTGGACAAGATTCTCTGCGATAACAAGATGGCCTCCCCTTACAAAAGGAACATGAGAAGTGCAGACAAGGATTCTTTTCATTAAGCTCTTTTTATTTTATTTGAAGTCTCCTCTGCTTCGGAGAATAATTTTTCCTTGAAAAGACTGAAACTCTTTGAAAGGATTAAATCTCCTCCGTATCCTCCAAGGAATGAGATCAAATAAATCATGAATTCTCTTTTTTCAGAATTTATTTTTAAATTTATGAATCCTGAATTTATAAGAAAATAAAGAACAAGTGCACTTGCTCCTCCAAGGGTCCCACGGTATAAAAAACTAAAGATCACAAATCCCCGAGAAAATCCTCTTGGAATTTGTTTTCCATTTTTTTTCGAAAGAGAGCTTATTATTCCTCCACACCATCCAAGAAGGAATATTGAGATAATATTAAAAATTGTGTCATTGAAGAATGAAGAGAATTCCACGAAGGCCCATAAAACTAAAGAAAGTATAAATATCAAAGTTCCAGTGGAATTAAATAAATGAATTGATTTCAACCTGTAGAATATATCATCATTTTTCTCATCCAAAACTTTTCTTGCAATCCTGAGAGTCCACCTTGTTTCTCTTTCAGCTTCAGGGTCTTCATTTTTGAGGTTGGATAAAAACGAAATGCTACTCTGTATTTTTTTTCCCCATTCTGTATCTTTTATCGACCTGAACCTTGCCAGCAATTCCTCACTCATTGGAAGGAGAATATTTTTTGGTGAGAAAAGAAAAAAGAGCTGTTTTGCTTTATGAAGATAATACCAGAAAAAACTGAAGTCTTTTGAGGAAAGAAAATTTCTTCTTTTATTAATTTCAGATTTTGCTTTCTCTAAAAATTCACCTGCTTCTTTTATTGATTCACTATAAAATTTTTTCTTTTCATCAGAGATCTCGGAAAGAATTTCTCTGTATAAAAACTCTGCTTCTTCAGCCTCAATTCTCAATGCCTCATAGGAAATGCCCTTCATCATTCTCTCCTTTTTTCGGATATTATCATTGAATCCCTAAATTTTCAATTTTCTACCTATTCTTTTTATTTAAAATTTTATAATGAGATTAAGAAAAATGGGACGGTTCTATTTTCAAACCTCCTATTCCATTTATTTAAAATTTTAGATAAAATTGTGTCATGAAATAATAGATTTAAAAGAATTTTTAATCAGAGTAAAATGAGGAGTTTTAAAGGCAGGTTAAACTTATTGAAGGGAGTGCACCCCTTTATATAATAAGGAACATATTTTTCATTAACAGCCGATTTGGAGACAAGATAGCTTTGAAAGTCATTTAAATTATTGCTTTTCATAACTTATAATGCCTACGCATATTAATAAATATTTATCATTATATTGAATTATAATCTTATGGTTAAGACAAAAATTAAGGTTTTCATCACATTTTGCTTGACTATCTCTGCACTATTAAATATAATTTTTCCAGAATGCGGAATAAATATAAAAATGAATGTTATACGCTATTGATGCGGGTAAAGACAATGACTTAAAAGGAGGTGTTCAAAATGGCTGAAGAAGGCAAAACGTATGTGTGTGAAGTGTGTGGGGCTGAAGTCAAAGTTATCAAGAAGCCTGTCCCCGATCCAAGATGCCCAACTCTCACATGCTGCGGAAAAGCAATGAAGGAAAAGGATTGAAAAGAAAGGGGGTGCAAAAACATGAACATTGCGGAAATCAAAGAGATCGTCAAGGAACGCTATAGCAAGTGCGCTGAGGCTGGTGGCGGGGAGGAGCCCTGTTGTCCCAGCATGGCTCCCACAGCTAAGAGCTTTGCTGCTGAACACGGACTTTACGGGCAGGAAGAACTCTCCTTCGTCCCTGAAACCGCTCTCAAACTTTCTAAAGGATGTGGTAACCCCACAGGTTTCGCTAATCTTCAACCTGGTGAGGTGGTTGTGGATTTCGGTTGTGGGGCAGGAATAGATGTCATTCTTGCTGCTCACAAGATAAAGCCCAGTGGAAAAGTGGTTGGAGTGGATTTCTCTCCCTGTATGATCATGCGTGCAAAGCAGGCCGTCGCTGACGCGGGCTTGAAAGATGCCGTTGAGCTTCTTGTTGCCGACATGGAGCAACTTGAGCTTCCCGATGGCTTTGCCGACGTGGTGATGTCCAATTGCGTCATCAACCTGTGTCAAGATAAGGAGGCTGTGTATCGAGAAGCCTTTCGCATCCTGAAACCCGGTGGGCGTCTGGCCATCTCTGATATTGTCTATACAGAAAGGGTTGATCCCCAGGTGCAGGAGCGCTTCCAATCAACCTGGGCAGGATGTGTTGGCGGAGCGATAGATGATGATAGTTACTTCGAGATAGTCCGGAAGGCCGGTTTCAGGAAGGTTGAGGTTGTGGCCCGTCATCAATTGCCTCCGAAGGAACTGGAAGCGATGGCATGTTGTCCTGGGCCTGAATTTACTCCTGCTCCTGCAAAAGAGGATCTTGATGTGGTTCAAGGGAAAGTGACAAGCATTAAATTCATAGCCATAAAGCCGTAGATTAGTTAATATAAGGTAACAATCTGCTCAAGAAGCGTATAACAAATCGCTGCACCTGACCGCTATTCTGCTGCGCTTCATAGCGGCAGGTGAGCTCGACCGTTAGACATACGAGGAAAATCACAATGGACCAGGAGGAATCTAGAATTCTGGAAGCGCTTGATATCGCGGTCACAGCCAAAGTGATCACGCTCAGAATCGATGAGCTTGTGGCTCGCGTGGAGCAGAAGTTGCGCGAAAGACCTAATGACGTGTTGGCCTGGGAGCCGATACCCCTCGACTTCTACACGTCTCCCCTGCCGGAGACAATCCGGTCCAGTTGGGTTTTCATCTTGCGGGCCAATACGATCACCGGAGCGGAGAGGCACCCCAATAGCCATCAGCGGATGGTGTCTTACCGGGGGCACGGCGATTTTCAGACCAAGACAGAGGGCGATTGGCGTTCGCACTTTCTCAAGAGTGACCAAACGTTGCCGATTGAACAGCGGTGGATCTCGATTCCCCCGAATGTATGGCACCAGGGCATAGTGCCAGGGGAGAATTGGGTTGTGGTTTCATTTCATACTGCCGCTGAACACGAGCTTATCGAAGAACGAGCGGCTACCGACACCGAGGATGCGGTTCGGCAGAGAAAGTACGCTGAGGATCGGTCTTGAGCGTGGAGAGGAAAATTCGGATGTCTAACAAACGGTTGGAGACCGGCGCTCGCTCCGCTTACGCGGCTCAACCGGGGCGTTATGTGGAAGCAAGAAAATGAAGAAAAGACCAATCATTACTGCATTTGTCACAGCTTTGGCCTTGACCTTCGTGCTACCGTTAGCGATACACTCCGAATGGGTACGCGTGGACCGAGTGATTGACGGTGATACTTTTGTTACTTCAGATGGTACGAAGGTCCGAATCAGAAACATCGATACGCCCGAAACGAAGCACCCCACCAAGGGAAAAGAGCCAGGCGGCGAGGCGGCTACGCAGATCGCTAAGTTCTTCCTTGAGGGGAACTACGTGTGGCTTGAGGGGAAAGCCAAGGATAAGTACGGCCGTCGCCTTGCAACTGTCACACTTCCAGGTGGCGGATCATATGCCGATATTGTTCGATCCCACGGGTACGACAAGAAATCCAACAGCCTCTATTCATACTCGGGCTCGTCTCGTTACTACTTAGGTGGAAGTTCCTCACAACCCAAGTCCTTAAACCCATACAGTTACCCTTCATCGGGGATGACTTGGGTCAATGGGTATTATAGGAAAGACGGAACGTGGGTCTCAGGACACTGGCGTCGCAAATCGTCTTCTTCCTCTTCGTCCTCATCATCATATACTGTACCTTCATATTCATTTGGCTCGTCAAATTTAGGAAGCGGCAAAGTGCGTGTGAGAGGCTACTATCGGAAGGACGGAACATATGTCAAACCGCACTATCGAAGCAAACCCAAGAGATGAAACCCACATAACAAGGCGCTCCAGCGGACGGGCTACCGCCCGCCGCTGAGCTTCGTAGTTAAGCGACATTGCTAAAGAAGGAGGCAAATGTGTGAAAAACCTTGAGAATGTCAGGAAATATAGAAAAGATATTTGCGAAGCCTTAGATGTTGAGTTTAAGGAAGAGGATATGAATACCGATTATTTTCTCGGTAGGTTTATGGGTCAACAAAGGGATTATCTTGATTCTTTAGGTTTGATTAATCGTGGTTTTTGCCCTTTATGTGGTGACGAGCCAATAGGTAATGAATATTACAGAGGTATGGCATTTTCAAAAGCTGTCCAATACTTGTGTAAGGATTGTTATGAGAGAACTAACCCGCACTTGACTGTCCCTGGATATACACGAAGGTATTACACTGCAAAATTTCTTATGTGGGTTGTCGGTATCGGTATTTTGATAGGAGCATTCTTATTAATTAGAGGATGTTTTCGACTTTTATTCTAAGTGGAGATGTTAAGATCTATGACTAATGAGGAACGACATTACACTTTTATCTTTAAATATGGTGGGTACATCGTCTATCTTGTGTTCTTGATAGGGTTATTTCTAAATGGAGGCGTGGCTATTTTATATTTCAAAAATGGCCAATGGCTATTCGGCATTTGGGCGCTATCTTCAATTATCCTTTTGCCTAAGGTTACTTTGGGCTTGATTCTAATATTGGGCCGTAAATCCATCGTGTTTATGAATATGCCTATGATAATATGGAAAATATTTCCGGGCACGATGCAAAAATATAGGAGTGATTCCCTAATTTCTATTTTTGGAAATCCAGTATTGAAAGGGTTTATCAAACAGATAATTTGGCTTGTTATCAGCCTTGTCCCGATTATTGCTTTTATATGCCAGAGTTGATAGGTAAAGGAACGTCGCTTAACAAGGCGCGGCACCTGACCGCTATTCCGCTGCGCTCCATAGCGGCAGGTGAGCTTGGTCGTTATGTGGCATAGCAATACGATAATTTAAGGGACTTCCGAAATGAAACAATGGCATGATCAAGATCCTACAGTTAAGTGGAGACTCGCAGCAGCTTATTTATACGCAAAGGAAAAGTTAAAGCTATCGGAAGAAGAAGCCCGTAACTTTGCACGTACAAGTGCGTTGCGTGATAGATTCTTTTTCGAGGCTTTTAGATTGCGTCACAATGTAGGTATTGAGTTAATATATTATGTGCCAGTTCTGATCCTCCTTATTTTTCTAGGCCTTGGGTTCATTATTAAAACTAATTGGTGGCTGTATAGTATTGGTTTGTTGTTTCTTGCCCTTTGGGTAAACGCGCGCAAATGGAGTTCTTTTTGGACGCCTTTCCTATACTGGTTCAAACCATTTGTTGTGAGACCGGTTATCGCTGAAGGTGATTTAGATCCCACCGATTGGCGATCTTATTATTTTTTGCCCTATCCTCATGGTAGAGCTAATCTAAAGCAACTGATAAATGCTTGTTATGAGGAGGTCCAAGAAAGTGGCATCGGATTCCTTGCCCGTTCCATTCTTTACCCTCACGCAATACTTTTAGGAGCATTCCTTATTATTTCCTACTATGCATGGTGATCATAATGAATATTGCCACATAACAAATCACTACAGCGGACGGCGTGAATGCCGCCGCTGATTTCAGGCGTTATGCGTATACAAATGGATAAAATGGTGAATACAAAAGTCCAGTTCCTTTCGCTCATAGAGATTGGAATTGTTATTCTATCCGGGTTTGTTGCGAGTTTCGCGATGAAAACCATCGGTATTAGCTTTTTTGCTTTGCCACATATTATCTTTCTGATGGTGGCAGTTTTTTTCAGAAGCATCGTTTCAAAATGGAAGCCATCTGATTACGGATTCAGTGGAAGTGTAGGTCAGCAAATCAAGCTTGGTATCCTCGTCTGGATAGTTGTCCAGACTTATTATTCTCTTCTCCACCTCTTTACGCCCATGTTCCCCCAGGCTGCGAAAATAGGCGCGACCGTTTTCAAAATCACCACTCCCAATAGTCTAACGGATGCAATCCTGTCGATAGCTTTTTTCAAAGCAGGCATCCTTGAATCGCTGAGATATTTCTCTTATGCAGAAGCCCTGTTGATGCAGGCTTTTGGTGCGCTGCTCGGTGCATTAATGACCTTTGCCTAGGGATAGGAATTTCCTTTTTTGGGTTGCATCGATTTTCTGCATTTTTTGTCTGAATTTCCCTTTTTAACACCCTCAGAGTTTATATCATGGTAAAAATGAATGTCAAATTTTTAGGAAAAAGAGAATAAATAAAAAAAGAAAGAAAAATTATAAAAAAAGATAACAAAGGTCTTATCATGTACTTGCCAACTCTCTCTTCTTCTTTCTTTGTTCTTTCTCGAACTTTTGAGTGAACATTGAAACCACTGTGTCGCCAGAGAAGAATCTCTCGCACCAGCTCCAGGTTGATAAAGCCTTCTTTAAGGGATAGTAAGAAGACCTCTCGGGAAAAGAACTGAGCTAATATGGCATCATCAAAGTGTGAAACTTTATGAAACCTGCCATCTTTATCTCGCCCTCCCTCAGTAGTGAGAAAATGAAGATGAGGATGGAAGTTTATTCTCTCTCCGAAGGTCTGGATGACTGCAATAGCTCCAGGAGTAAGCCCTTCTCCTGTTATGGCTCTGAAATATTTTAATGACCTTGCAAAAGCAAATGAAGAAAGACGCCTTGAAAGTAGACTGAAGTTTTACTCTCAGATGAGACTTTTAATCGTTGACGAGATAGGTTATGTACCAATTGACCGATATGGAGCAAACTTATTCTTTCAATTAATCTCTCAAAGATATGAGAAAGGTTCGATGATACTCACATCTAATCAGAGTTTTTCTCATTGGGGAGAGATTTTCTCAGACAATGTCATAGCCTCAGCTATTTTAGACAGATTATTACACCATAGCACAGTTATAAACATAAAAGGTGAAAGTTATAGACTCAGGGAGAAGAGAAAAGCTGGGTTTTTTAAAAAAGAATCCAATGAAGAGCATGTTTAATTTAAAAACAGGGTGGGGGAATTTTATTTTCCCATACTTGAGGAATTTTCAATTCCCCTTGACAGAGAAAAAGAAATGCTTGAGATAACCATCCCTGGAACTCCGCTTAAGCTTGATTTAAATTCCCAAACTGTCGTTATTTCCCCAAGGCGACATTTTCGCTACGAAGCAAAAAATCCCCCAGGAGCAAAATACATTATTTACGCCCATAAGATAGGGCAGAAGAAGATTAAAATTCCGAAGGACAACCGGGCTGTATTCAAAGCGGTTACAAGTTATGAGAAATATTGTCAAGAGATAAAGGATCAATGTTTCACTCTCTTTCTCAAATATACTAACGATGAAGATATGGCCGAACTCCTTACAAAAGAAGTGGAACAGAAGCTTGATCTGAGAGCTAAAAGGAATTAGGTATGAGCGAGGGCATTAGCGATAAAGATAAAAGTATCTTTTGGAAATTATTAGAGAGGTTGTTGGCTTTTCTCCTTTGCACTCCATAGAGATGTTGCCTCAAAATCAAAACATCTTTTTAGGTCGGCAAATCTATCTAAGCTTTATAACAAGAAAGAATTTCTGAAGATGAAAGGAAGATAAAAAGGGAGAGGAGATAAATGAAATGAGATGAACCCTGCCTATCCATCTGAAAATCGATCGAAAATAGTCTCAAAAACACAAGAACTAAGAATTTGAATGTGTAGTTTATATGGAGAAATTATAATTGTGCTTTTATAAACTCTGGTACTACTCAGGAAAACATCAGGAATAAATAGCTGGATAAAAACGTTAGCATTTATTATAATATGTATACGCATTTATCCAGAGGTGTGTTATGAATGGGAAGGATAAAAGAATAAGTAAAATATTTAGAGCTCATAATGGTTTTGCCAGAACAAAAGATATTCTGGAAGGTGGCATTCATCCTCGCGATATCAGAAGAATGGCAGATGAAGGGCGAATAATACGGGTCAAGAGAGGACTCTATCGCCTGATAGAAGTGCCTTTGATTTCTAATCAAGGCTTTGTTGATCTTTCCCGTGCCGATCCAGAAGGGGTTATATGTTTGCTTTCAGCACTATCTTATTTTGAACTGACCACTTTCAATCCTTCAGTTATATCAATGGCTATCCCTCGGGGATCGAGACAACCAAAAATCCAATACCCTCCTGTGGAATTTTATTATTTTTCCCCAAAGCAATTTGAAGCAGGTATTGAAGAGATAAAGATGGAAACATTTAAAGTCCGTATATATTGCCCTGAAAAAACGATATGTGATTGTTTCCGCTACCGTAATAAACTGGGACTGGATGTAGCCAAAGAAGGACTGTCGGAATATCTCAAACGCAAGGATCGGAATCTAGAAAAGCTTCTTGAATATGCAGAAATTTGCCGAGTCAAACCTCTAATACAGACTTGGCTTAATGCTATGATTTAGGAAAAAAAATGGGTGGGGAAACTAAGAATAAAGCGGCTTCAGTAAGAGCAAAACTTTTGAATTTTGCAAGAGCCGAGAAGACAGATTTTGATGCCCTTCTGTTGCGTTATTTTCAGGAAAGATTTTTATATCGCATAACGATCTCCAAATTTTCCGACAGTTTTATTTTGAAAGGAGGTCTTCTTTTAATCTGTTTAAATGTGCCAAAGTCACGTCCAACCAGAGATATAGATTTTTTAGCAGAGGGGCTAAAAAATGACTCTGCTGAACTTGAGCATATTTTTAGAGTTATCGCTGGATTGTTCTGTGATGATGGGGTTAATTTTGAACCCTCATCTATTGTATCAGAAAAGATCAAAGAAGACACAGACTATGAAGGAATACGTCTCAAGATAAACGCTACACTTGGTAATGCAAGAAAAAAATTACAATTGGACATAGGTTTTGGTGGTGTAATCTGGCCCAAGGCTAACTTAATGGAATTTCCAACTTTGCTGGAGGAAGAACCACCAAGAATAAAAGTTTATTCAATTGAAAGCATTATTTCAGAGAAATTTGAAGCTATGATCAAATTGGCTATGGCTAACAGTCGGATGAAAGATTTCTACGATATTTATACACTTTCTGTCAGTCATAATTTTCAAGGCAACATACTTAAAAAAGCAATTGAGAATACCTTTGAGAGGAGAAAAACTCCTATACCTGATGATCCATTGGTTTTTCGATTAGAATTCCACAAGAACAAAGGAAGACAACAGCAATGGATTGCTTTTCTGCGCAAGTCGAGGCTTGATAATGTAAATCGAGAATTTAATGAGATAATGAGAAAGATTACCGCATTCCTTAAACCTGTAGTAATCTCAATCAAAGATAAGACCAGAATGGATGAAGTATGGGATGCTGTGGCAGGCTACTGGAAATTGAAATAAGGAATCAATTACAAAAAAGTAAAGTTATAGTTGAAATAAAAGATTCTTAGAGGGATAAGATAATTATTTTGAAAGAATTTTATTTTTTAGTTTGAGGGGGAGTTTTTCGCAAGAATAGCGGAGGACGAGCCTTGAAAAATTATTTCTATGCTTTAAAAGAAAATCAGCAACTCTTTCAGGAAATTTTCCTCCTGCTTCTTTAAGAAGCCAGCCAACTCCTTTCTGCACCATATCTTCTTTGTCATACATCAATTTTTTTGCTAACTTGAAAGTTTCTTCTAAGTATCTTCCTTTTTTGACTGAATATATAAGCGAGACAGCAGAAGCTCTTCTTCTCCATAGATTTTCTGATTCAGCCCATCTCATCAAATCCTCTATGGTTGAGTTATAATAAAAAATTATCGGGCCAATTAGAGCCATACAGAGAGAATCACACTGAGCCCAGTTAGATATATAGTCTATCCATTTATCAAGAGATTTAAAAACATTAAGGTCAAATTTCTTTTGAAATCCTTTCAGCATATCAACAGCCACAGTGGCTTCCTCCATTATTCCCGTGGAGAATAATTTTTCAGACATTTTGAAGGCTTCTGAAAAATCATCATTCTTTTTGTAATATCTATATGATTCTTTTGCAATTTGTGCAATATCTTTTCTTTCGACTCCATAATAAAAAACATCTTCTTTAAAAAACCTTTTCATTTTTTGAGCCTTTTTCGGGTTTTCTTTCTCTTTTAGAGCTTTTCTTATTCCATTGAAAGTATGTCTACCTTCTTCTTTCATCTAATTTTATTTCTCCTGAAGTAAATCTTTCTGAGAAGGGAGGTCTGTTTCTCATCTCATCATTCCTGTTCAAAATATTCATTTATGAATACTTTTATTATTAATAAAAAATCCTAACCCATAGGCAATCTGGCCAAGAGATATGCTTTCGTCATTTGGGGAGAATTTTTCAGGTCTTATGACTTTAATCCCATTGTCTGAAAGCAATTTTATCGTTCTTTCAAGCAATATTCGGTTTAGAAAAACACCGCCTCCCAATAAAACTTTTTTGATTTTCTCTTGGTTCACTGCGATTTTTGAAATCTCTAAAACAGTTTTTGCTAAAGTGTTGTGAAATTTTGATGCAATTCGGGCTGCGTTTATTTTATTTAAATCTGAAATTATTCCCTGGATAGTTTTTTTAAAAGAAATTGAAATTGCTTTTCTTTTTATTATTTCAAAGTCATAACTTTCAAAAAAATTATTTTCCACGATGGACTCCATTCTCATGGGTGCTTCTGCTTCATAATCAGTTGTTTCTGGTGATGTTCCTATAAGGAAAGAAACTGCATCGAATAATCTTCCAGCACTTGATGTAAGAGGAGAATAAATTTCTTTTTTTAATATTTCAAGGACTGATTTAATTTTTGAATCTTCAATGTATCTAAAGGATTCGATAGCTTTTATAAAATCTAAATTTAGATTTTTATCAGGACTGTTATGAAATAGATAACTCAGTGCCATCCGCCATGGCTCTTTTGTTGCCTTATCTCCACCTGGCTGCGGGACGTATTCAAAATGGGCAAATCTATTAAAGTTTCGATAATCACAGATGAGGAATTCACCTCCCCAGATTCTGTTGTCGGTTCCGAATCCCACGCCATCAAGAGCTACTCCCAGTATTTTTTCATCTGGAGAGATTTGATTTTCTACCATCGTTGCAAGGATATGGGCAAAATGATGTTGAACTTTTAAGTGCCTTATTCCCATCTTTTCTGCGTAGTTCGTTGTGAAAAAATCAGGGTGAAGGTCTGTGATTACAACTTCTGGATTTACCTCAAATAATTTCTTTATATGATTAAGAGCTTCTCTTAAATATTTCTGATTTCTCCAATCCTTTAAATCTCCCAGATACTGGGATGGGATTATATATCCATTTTTATAAAAAGATATCGTATTTTTCAGCTCCCCTCCGAGAGCAATTAAGTGTTTTTCAATTTTCAATTCTTCAGGGACTTCAAGAGGTTCAGAAACATAACCCCTTGCTCTTCTTAAGAAAAGTGGCTTACCATTTGATATTTTTAAAACTGAATCATCCACTCTCATATGAATTGGACGATTGTGAGTTAGCACAAAGTCTGAAATTTCATAGAGCTCTTTTTCTTTATCATCTTTTATGATAGGACTTTCAGCAAAATTGGATGAGGTTGCAATTAACAGGTCTAAATTGTTGATCAGGAGATGATGAAGAGGGGTATACGGTAGCATGATGCCAAGTTCGTCAAGAAAAGGAGCAATTTTTTCAATGTCTCTTTTCTTTTTTAAAAGAACTATCGGTCTTCTCGGAGAGAGAAGAAATTTTTCTTCTTCAGGAGAGACATAGCAGTATTTTTTTATCGTGTATATATCCTTTGCCATCAATGCAAAGGGCTTTCTTTCTCTTTTTTTAAATCGTCTCATTCTATTAGTTGTTTCAAGATTAAAAGGGTTTGAAAAAAGATGAAAACCTCCAAGGCCTTTTACAGCTAAAATAAACCCTTCCCTTAAAAATTGTTGAGCTTTAAAGATTGAGGAATCTTTTTCATAAAGAATCGAGCGATCTTTTGAATTGATAAGGGAAACATGAGGACCACATTCATCACAGGCAACTGGTTGGGCATGGAACCTTCTGTCTTCAGGAGATGAATATTCTTTGCTACATTTTTCGCATAACTTAAAGTTCTCCATTGTTGTCTTTGACCTGTCATAGGGAAGTTTTTTTATAATAGTGTATCGAGGTCCACAATTTGTGCAATTTATAAAGGGATACCTGTAACGCCTGTCATCGGGATTAAACAATTCTCTGAGACAATCTTCGCATACAGAAATATCCGGTGATATAAAAACAAAAGATTCTTCTTCCTTAGAAGGAAGGATGGTGAAATCATCAAAATGTTTTATGTTTTCATTGTATATTTTTATTGATTTTATTTCCGCTAAAGGAGGCTTTTCGTTTTCAAGGGCAGAAAGAAAATCATTGAAATCTTTATAATTTTTATTTTCTCTTTCTAAAAATATTTCTACTCCTTTACCAAAATTCTTTACCCATCCATGATATCCAAATCTTTTCGCGATTCTGAATATGAAAGGTCTGAATCCAACTCCCTGCACAACTCCAAATACTCTGATTCTCAGAGCCTTTTTTTCGACACTATAATTCATTTGAAATTTTTTTCATCGATTAACGAAATTTTGTCAACCCTTCTTTCGTGTCTCCCACCTAAAAAAGGCGTTTTAAGCCAGATATCAACAATTTTTAATGCTTTCTCCTCATCAACAACTCTTCCACCAATTGTCAAAACATTTGAATCATTGTGTTCTCTGCTCATTTTTGCAGTAAATTCATCATGGCATAATGCTGCTTTAACTCCCTTGAATTTATTGGCAACAATGCTCATTCCGATTCCGGTCCCGCATATTAGAATTCCTCTGCTAAAATTACCAGTTGAGACACTCTTGGCCACAAATTCTCCAAAATCAACATAATCAACTGGTTGTTCATCATGGGTTCCGAAGTCATAGAATTTATAGTTGTGGTTTTGTAGATATTTTTTTATGGCTTCTTTTATTCTATACCCTGCATGATCCGAACCAACTGCTATTTTCATTTAAACATTTATTATCATTATATCTTCCTTTTATGTCAACAGCTCAAAAGGAATATGTCAACTAAAAATTAAAAATGGACTATTATTCAATGATTTAAAGTTTAAAAGTGGACTTTTTGGACACGCTATGATTTAAACCTTCTTTCGATAAAGGAGGTTTAAATTATGGCTAAGCAACTT
>JBFLYD010000055.1 GCA_040756905.1 Acidobacteriota bacterium | reverse complement strand
GAAGTTGCTTAGCCATAATTTAAACCTCCTTTATCGAAAGAAGGTTTAAATCATAGCGTGTCCAAAAAGTCCACTTTTAAACTTTAAATCATTGAATAATAGTCCATTTTTAATTTTTAGTTGACAAGCCCATAATCAAGTATTGACTTAATAATTAAAAGGTTATAAATTCTCATATTTAAAATGAATGTTCATCCAAATTTAATTGATTTAATTGGAAATACACCTATGGTAAGATTGAAAAATTTTAAACCTTCCAGAGATATTGAAATTCTTGCCAAGCTTGAAGGATTCAATCCTTCAGGTTCTCTAAAAGACAGGATCGTTAAATCCATAATTGAAAATGGTGAAAAGGAAGGAAAGTTGAATAAACGGAAAATCATAGTTGAAGCATCAAGTGGAAATACAGGAATTTCACTGGCGATGTTTGGAGCAGTAAAAGGATATAGAGTAAAGATATTTATGCCTGAGAATAAAAGTATCGAAAGGAGAAAAATGATTAAATACTGGGGGGCAGAACTTGTTCTTACTCCAGCTGATGTTCCTCATAGTCACATTAAAGCTGTGGAATCTCTGTTGGAATCAGACCCTGAAAGTTATTATTATTTAAACCAGAACGGAGATTCTAAAAATGTAGAAGCTCATTATTCAGGAACCGGCGAAGAAATATTGAAACAGACAGGTGGTGATATCAGTGCTGTTGTTGCAGGTCTCGGAACAGGAGGAACTTTAATGGGGATAGCAAAGAGATTAAAGAAATACAGTGATAAAATTAAAGTTATAGCAGTAGAACCAGAAAAACCTGAAAGTAAAATAGAGGGGCTTCTTCATCTGAATGGCTCATATATTCCTCCAATACTTGAAATGGATTATATTGATGAAAATATTAGAGTTCCTGATGATAAAGCATTTGAGTTTACAAAAAAGATTTCGATGTTAGAGGGATTGTTTGTAGGCATTAGCTCAGGAGCTGTTCTTTATGCTGCGCTTAGAATTTCCAATAAAATCAAGAAAGGAAACATAGTAGTTGTCTTTGCTGATAGAGGAGATAGATATATTAGTACCTCCTGAAGGAATAGTATCTCCTGAGGATTGCATAGAGGAAAAAAATTTATGTTGAATTCATGGAAGAATTGAAAAAAAGAGATATAATCATTCTTGAAGATTCTGAAATAATTTAATAAAAATAAAACAATATAACTGGAGTTCAGAAACATCAAGGAGATAAGTTATATCAATATTTGAATATTGTCTTTAATAAAAAAATACATTATAAATCAAGAAGGGAGAGAAAATGAATAAAATTGAAATTGTATTGGTAATAATTGAGATACCCAAGGGAAGCAGGAACAAATATGAATTTGATAAAGACAAGAAAGTTTTCAAGCTTGATAGAATGCTTTTTTCATCAATGCATTATCCAAGTGATTATGGGTTTATCCCAGAGACTTTAGCAGAAGATGAGGATCCTCTCGATGCATTGGTATTATTGGGTGAACCTACATTTCCAGGTTGCATGATTGAGGCAAAGCCCATCGGTCTTTTCAAGATGAGAGATGAAAAGGGACTTGACCATAAAATTCTCTGTGTTCCAGTGAATGACCCACAATGGAATTATATAAATAATCTTTCTGATGTCCCTCCGCACCTTCTGATTGAAATTGAACATTTCTTTGACGTTTACAAAGAATTAGAAAAGAAGAAAACCGCAGTTGAAGGATGGGAAGATGTGGATTCAGCAAAAAAAATAATTAAAGAAGCTCAGGAAAGATTTAAAAAATAATAATTTTTCTCATCAGGTTAGAGTTTTAAAATAAAGGTTTTTCTTTTTTATTCATTATTATTTATATGCAAAAATAATTCTGCAGTATAATCTGAATATCAATGAAGGAGGAGCTTATTATTATGATAAGAAGAGAGAATTTAATATTTTTATTAATTTCTATTATCCTATTAAATTTGGGGTTGTATGCATCTGAAAATAAGAGTGTTTCTCCTGAACAATTGATCTTAAAATCTTTAGAATTACAGAAAAATGTGAGAGAAGAATTAAACACTATTAGATGTAAAAGAGTAGAAATAATGGAAGATCTTGATGAGAACTGGAATGTGAAAGAAGTTCGAACAACAACTTATTTGACGATTGTAAAATATTTAGAAAAAGGAAGGCTTTTAAAAGAAACAATAGAATCAATTATCGAGGGTGGTAAGCCATTATCTAAAGATAAAATTCAGAAACAGCAGGAGAAATTGAACAAGGTCAGTATTGAGCAAAATAAAAAGACACTCGGTCTTATTAAAGAAAAAGAAAAGAGAGAAAGTTTTTCGGTGAGTCTTACATCTGATAAATTAAAAAAATATAAACTAACAATAATTGGCGAAGATATAAAAGAAGGTCATAAATGCTGGAAAATTAAAATGGAACCTTTGGAAGAAAATATGGATATAATTGATGGAATCTGTTGGATCGAAATCGATAGCAATCAGATGATTTCTATGGAGGGGAAACCAGCAAAAAATCCTCCAAAGATAAAATCAATGAGTTTTAGAATCTTAAATGAAAAATCTTTAAAAGATCTTTACCTTACAAAAGAAATTGAATTTACTTTTTTTGTTGAATTCTTACTTTTTAAAAAAAGATACAGAGTAGAGATGAGATATGAAAATTATGAGATTTTAAATGATTTAGGAACTGATTTTTTTATTAAGTGATGTTTACAAGAATTTTATTGGAATTTTTTCTATTTTTTTATATTTTGCATTAAATTTCATTTGTAACCTTTCAATTTTAATAGATTTATTTATAAAAAGTTAAAACTTTTCTCCCTCTGCCTCCCTTATATGACTTCCTACTGGACGGATTCTTGTCCACATATTGTAAAAAAATAAAATTATTCCTGTAGCTTCGCCGAGGGAGCCAAGAATTATCAATCCACTTAAAACAAATGAACTTAGAAAGGAATTTAATATTTCTGAAATAGTTCTTATGATAATTGAGATTGCCATAAGCCAGAAGATAAATAAAGCTCGCTGTGGACTGTAATGTTTATCTTCTTTTGAAGGCCTTGGAAACATCCATTGAGCAACTCCAAATATCATCATCATTACAAATCCTACAAGTATTACATGAGTATGGGCTGTGATAATTTGAGAGTCAGGATATTGCCCGGGAATTTCCTTTATTATTAACATGTAAAACCCTGAGATTATCCCAGTAAACAAAAATACAATGCTTGTTTTAATATAATATCTAACAATTGTATGCATCTTTTTTCCCTCCTTTAATTCCCCTTTCCTTTAACCCTGAGTATTAAATTTTAAATTATTAATTAAATTGAAAAAATACCGAATGTCAAGAACCATTATTTCTATGAACTTTTTTGTTTCATGATCTTCTTCAAAGGTATTTTCTGTTGTTTTTTATCAGTGGCTGTGGTATAAGAGTTATTAATTTTTAGGAGGGTTTATGACAAAAGAAAGACATTTATTTACCTCAGAATCAGTAACCGAAGGTCATCCTGATAAAATTGCTGACCAGATTTCCGATGCTGTTTTAGATGGAATATTAGAGCAGGATCCAGATGGAAGAGTTGCGTGTGAAACTCTTGTTACCACTGGGTTAGTCTTTATAGCAGGGGAAATAACAACTTCAGGATATGTGGATTTACACAAGATTGTTAGAGAAACGATCATGGAGATTGGATACACAAGAGCAAAATTTGGTTTTGATTTTGAAACGTGTTCTGTCATTTCTTCAATTCATGAGCAGGCTCCAGATATTGCTATGGGAGTGGATGTGGGTGGAGCTGGAGACCAGGGAATGATGTTCGGGTACGCCTGCAGAGAGACAGATGAGCTTATGCCATTGCCAATAATGCTTGCCCATAAACTCGTCAAGAGATTATCACAGGTTAGGAAGGAAGGGATTCTTGAATATTTAAGACCTGATGGGAAAAGTCAGGTTACAGTGGAATACGAAAATGGAAAACCCATTAGAGTTGACACAATCGTAATAGCTGCCCAGCATTCACCTGCTGTAACTCAATCAGAGTTAAGAGAAGACATCATTGAACATGTTATTGAATTTGCAATTTCCCAACAAATGAGAGATGAGAAAACAAAAATTTTCATTAACCCCACAGGAAGATTTGTGATGGGAGGGCCGATGGCTGATACAGGGGTTACAGGAAGAAAAATAATGGTTGATACATACGGAGGGAAGGCAACTCATGGAGGAGGATGCTTCTCAGGGAAAGATCCTACTAAAGTGGATCGCTCAGGAGCATACATGGCAAGATACATTGCAAAGAATCTTGTTGCATCGGGAATAACTGATGAAGTTGGAGTTCAGCTTGCTTATGCGATAGGAGTTGCAGACCCTGTTTCGATTATGGTTGACACTTACGGGACAGGTAAAATACCAGATAAGAAAATCGTAGAAATCGTAAGAGAAAATTTTAAGTTAACTCCATTAGGAATGATCGAGAGTTTAGATTTAAGAAGGCCGATTTACAAGAAAACAGCTGCATACGGGCATTTTGGAAGGAATGACAAAGATTTTACATGGGAGAAAATTGATAAGGCTGAAAGACTCAAAAGAGAAGCAGGCCTAAAATAGATTAAGGTTTGAAAATGAAATATGATATAAAAGATAAAAGTTTGGCTTCGGATGGAAAACTGAGAATAGAGTGGGCAGAAAGACACATGCCGGTATTAAAAAAAATAAGAGAAAGGTTTACAAAAGATAAGCCTCTCAGAGGAGTGAAAATCTCTGCTTGCTTGCATGTTACTTCAGAAACTGCAAATTTGATGAAAGCCCTAAAAGAGGGTGGCGCAGCTCTCGTTCTTACCGCATCTAACCCATTATCGACTCAGGATGAGGTAGCTGCCTCAATAGTAGTGGATTTAGGAATACCTGTGTTTGCAATAAAGGGAGAAAATAACAATACTTATTACGAACACATAAACTACGCCTTAGATTTGAAACCAATGATTACTATGGATGATGGAGCTGACCTTGTTACTGAAATTCATTCAAAGAGGAAAGAGCTCCTGTCGAATGTTGTGGGTGGAACGGAGGAAACAACCACTGGTGTTACAAGATTGAAAAGAATGGCAGAGCAGGGAGTTTTATACTACCCAATAATCGCAGTTAATGATGCTATGACAAAACACCTTTTTGATAATCGGTATGGAACAGGCCAGAGCACGGTTGATGGAATTCTCAGATCCACAAACATTCTCCTCGCAGGAAAAAGATTCGTTGTCTCTGGGTATGGAATGTGCGGAAGAGGAGTTTCTATGAGAGCAAAAGGCGCAGGAGCTAATGTGATTATAACTGAAGTATCACCCCTTAGAGCTTTAGAGGCTTTAATGGATGGTTTTGAAGTTATGTCGATGGATGAAGCTGCCGGAATAGGAGATGTATTTGTTACAGTTACTGGAAATAAAAATGTGATAAGAAAAGAGCACTTTTTAAAAATGAAAGATGGTGCGATAGTTGCCAATTCAGGACACTTTAATGTTGAAATAGATTTGAACTCTTTGGAGGAGATAAGTAAATCAAAAAGAAAAGTCAGAGAATTTGTAGAGGAGTATACATTGAGAAATGGAAAGAAAATATTTTTACTCGGAGAAGGAAGGTTAATAAATTTAGCTGCAGCAGAAGGACATCCTGCAGCTGTAATGGATATGAGTTTTTCAAATCAGGCCCTCTGTGTTGAATATATATCCAAGAATTTCAAGAAGTTAGAAAAGAAAGTTTATCCTGTTCCGAGGGAAATAGATGAGGAAGTCGCTTCTCTTAAGCTTTCTTCGATGGGAATAAAAATTGATACATTAACCATAGAACAGATAAATTATCTTAAGGAATGGAAAGAAGGAACTTAATACAAACGCATTAAATAAATTGTAGGGCAACCCTTTAGAGCCTGCCCCGAACTTGATTCGGGGGTTGCTTAATGCAAGGCTAAAGCCTTGCCCTACATGTAACAATATTTTATGCGTTTGCTA
>JBFLYD010000054.1 GCA_040756905.1 Acidobacteriota bacterium | reverse complement strand
AGGAAAAGAAAGTCATCCTTGACTCAATCCAGCCACTCTGAGGTATAATGAAAATTCAGCGTCACTTCGCTCCGACAGGTGGCCGGTTTCAATCAGAATCAGTGGCCAGATTCATCGGAATATGCAGTTTCTAAACTAATTAGCAACTGTATGCCATGTTTTTCGAGTAAATCAGCTATTTCCTTATTAATAATTGTTCCATTTGTGGTTATATGGTATGTAATACTATCATCGAAATCTAAATTGTTAATATAATTTAAGCATTTTTTTATTAATTTAATATTTAATAATGGTTCTCCTCCGTAAAAAGATAAAGAAGCAAAACCTTTCACTTTTGTTCTATCTGGGGAGTTAATTTTGTTGATATAGTAATCTATTGATTTTTTTGCAATTTCCCACTCCATGTCTTTCAAAGGTGACGTTCTTTTCTTTGTAAATTCATTTCTATAGCAATATTTGCATATTAAATTGCATCTTTCTGTTACTTCAAGAATCATTTGACCTAAATTATTAACCTCCTTGCAATACTGTTCTTTTGTATAAAAATTCATAAGTTGAAAATTCTTAGGAATAAACGCATTATCAACATTTATCCATGAAGAGACTTCCTTAATTGAATTATCAATGTCATAGTTTGGATATTTATTTTTAAGACCTTTCTTAAACTCTGGATTATGTAATAATGAATAATTTTCAATTAAAAATATCTCTATGTCATTAACAGCATATGTATTATTAGTCCAAGCATCATAAACATATTGATTTCCATTTTTCGTTTTAAACTTATGAATCAAAAGATGCTTATCCATGTTCACTTTCAGCGAAATAATGATATTTTCCTAAATTGAGCGATTCTTTCACTCTAAGATTAAGAATAATCCTTTTCCCATAAACCTGTCTATTTATTCTAAAAGTTATATTAATATTACGGGAAATGGCATATTTTAAATTGGTTAAAATTCTTTTATATGTGCCTGTTCCATTTTTCAATACTCTTCGCTTATTATGAATATCTTCAGGACCATCAATAGTAACCTGAAGGTTATTAATTTTAAATTTCAATAATGTATTCAGATTTTTTCTTGTTAATAAATATCCATTTGTAGTAATATGGGAAAAATATTCATTTATATTATTCTTATTGCATATATCAATAAATGAACTGCTCAAATACTCTATCTGCTTCATTGCCAATAATGGCTCACCACCATACCATGATACACTCAGATGTTTTGTAGTGGGTTTTATTGTTTTTTTAACATAGGTCACTATTGCATCCATTACTTCCTTGGACATAAACCTTGTATTAGATTGTGAACTTTTATAGCAGTAAATACACTGAAAGTTACACCCAAGGGTTGGTAAAATCTGAATTCCTATCACATACGATGACTCATACAATTCGTTTTTTCTCCTGATTAAAATATCGATTCATTCTCATCTTTTTGAAGTATGAATTTTCCATGTTTTAAAGCTGTGATAATATTAGAATGGGAGAGATTATTAATTCTGTTATTCAAAATTGCTTCATATATATTTTTCGATACCTCTATCATTGCACCAGTATAATTATTGTAGATAAGCCCCCCTTCTTTACCTTTCCCAAGATATTCATTAAATTGTGAGGACTTATATAAATCTTTTTGAAATTCCACTCTCTCTACCTCTTCCAAAAACTTCTTTTAATTTTTTTCCATTCATATATTTTTTATATCAAATACCGTGCCAAAATGAGAGGTGGCTCCTATAAAGGATTTGTAGATTAAAATGTTTTTGAAAATCGCACTTTTTGCGGAAATTAATTCTTAGATTTGAATTAAAACGATGGAAAAACCTCATCAATTCTATATAATTTTAAATCGCATTTATTTAGGATTTAAATCGCATTATAAGCGATATTTATGTTTTTCTATTTTGAGAACTATTTTAAATCTTTAAGTAGATCTTGCCTTCTTAAAAAGTCATGGAATTTCTTATAATCTTTCTTCTCTATATGAAAATAGGGAAGAAGGGATTTGAAGCTTCCTTCTGAAAGGGAAAGACCATAGCGAAGGATTTCTTTGAGCTGAGATTTGGTTAGTTCTCTCTTGATGTAGGGTCTATGAACCACATCCCAGAAGCTCTTCCCTCCTTCTACCATCTCCTGAAAAATCTTGTATAACCACCATTGGCTGAATTTATTCTCATTTTCCTCTCTCATCAGTGCATCGGGAAAGGATATGCTCTGTTCATAATATTTCAAGCTCCTCTTTATATCTTCTTTTCCAAAGTCGATGAGCTTTTTGGAAAAAAATTTTCTCTCCGATGAATCTATAGATAAGCGATCAGGGAATAGCATTTTCTTTGTCTTCATTATTTTCTCCAGAAGTTCATCTATTTTTATTTTTTTATCTTTTGATAGAAGAACGAGAGTATGGATAACTGCTTTTAGCTCCCTTAGATTTCCTGGCCAGGGATATCTCTTTAGGGCTTCCAAGGCAGAAGGACTTATCTCCTTCTCCTCTATCCCAAGCTCATGACATTCTTTAAAGAGAAAATAATAGATAAAAGCTTCTATATCTCTAAATTCCCTCTCCCTTAGTGATGGAATATAAAGCCCGAGTTGGGATATTCGGGAATAGAAGGGATCAAGGAGTTTCCCATCATTGACAAGTTTTTCAGGAGATGAGGAACATGCTGCTATTATCTTCACATCCGACTTCTCTATCTTATCTGAACCCACAGGATGGATCTCTCCATACTCAAAGAATCTTAGAAGGGCATTCTGAAATCTTAGAGGTATGGACTGAACCTCGTCAAGGAGAACAGTCCCTCCATCTGCTGATTTTAGCTTTCCAATCCTTCTCCTATCTGCTCCTGTGAATGCTCCTTTTTCATGGCCAAAGAGCTCAGATTGAATGAGATCCTCTGATGGATATAGGGAGCAATTTATGGGATAAAAAGGTTTCTCTTTTCTTTTGCTCAGAAAATGAATAAACCTTGATATAACCTCCTTTCCTGCGCCTGTCTTTCCTTCAAGCAGAACTGGCTCTTTGGATTGAGCGTATTTTTTTATTATCTCAAAATTCTTCTTTAGCCATCCATCCTCCCACATAAAGCCTGCATTTTCATTGGTTTTCTTCAAGAATCTGTAAAACTCAAGGCATGTGACCTCATAATCTGATAAAGAACCTGCGTGATCTCCTTCTCTTTAAAAGGAAATCAACCTTTTCACCCTCTCCTTAATTTCAATCTTTCCCCCCATTTTTTGCTCCTGATATTAATTATAAAATAAATAAAATAAAAGTGCCAAAAAATGTAAAGAAACGATTTTACTATTATTTTCCTTGACAATTAAAGAGATTTGAATAAAAATAATGGAAGAATAATGGAATTTCGAGAAGAATCCAAAAAAAGTAATTTATTAGGAGAAAGATTAATCGAAGATGGTGTAATAACTCCCCAGCAATTAGAATTAGCATTGAAAGAACAGAAAAGAACAGGAGAAATGCTTGGAGAAATATTGGTTGGCCTTGGCTTCATTTCCCATGAAACACTCTCTGCAGCCTTAGCTGCCCAATCAGGAGTTGAATTTATTAATCTTTCCAGGACAGTTATAGAAAAGGAAGCTCTAAGTATTGTTCCAGAGCCTTTTGCAAGACAGAAAAAATTAATTCCTATAAGTATTGAAGACAACTATCTAACAGTAGCAATGGCAAACATATATGATGTGGAAGCAATTTCTGAGCTCGAAAGAATTACAAAAATGTTTGTAAAAGTGGTTTCTTCGACTGAAACTGATATAACTCATGCGATTGATATCTACTATACAGGAGGAATTTCAATAGATGAATTGATCGAGGAAAGTATAAAACTCGGCATAAGGTATGGAACTGGTGCAGAAGCATCGATTGCAGAAGAGGCGCCGATAATAAAGTTAGTTGACCAGTTGACTTTGAAAGGCGTAAAAGATGAAGCCACTGATATCCACCTTGAACCCGAGGAGAAAATTTTCAGAATAAGGTATAGAATAGATGGAATATTATCTCTTGGCCCTTCAATTCCTAAAGCTCTTCAGCAGGCAATTAATGCAAGATTAAAAATAATCTCTGGAGTCAATGTTGCAGAATCAAGATTACCCCAGGATGGAAGAATAAAATTTCAGGTCGGAAAAAAATTAATCGATATCAGAGTTTCTTTCTTCCCGACTATCTGGGGAGAGAATGTTGTTTTAAGACTGCTCGATAAGTCTAAAATAGTTATGGGTCTTGAGCAGCTTGGTTTTGATGAAAAAAACCTGAAAATTTTCAAAAATATCATAGAAAGACCTAATGGCATTATTCTTGTGACGGGTCCCACTGGATCAGGAAAAACAACCACTCTTTATTCTGCCCTCTCTTATCTTAATTCAATTGAGAAGAATATAATTACAATTGAAGATCCAGTTGAATATGAATTTCCAGTGATAAGGCAATCTCAGGTGAATCCTAAAGCAGGGTTTACATTTGCAATGGGATTAAGGTCAATATTAAGGCAGGATCCAGATATAATTTTAATCGGAGAGATGAGGGATAAAGAAACGATAGAAATGGCAATAAGGGCAGCTCTTACCGGACATCTTGTTCTTTCTACTTTACATACAAATGATTCGGTTGGAGCTATACCGAGACTTATAGACATGGGGACTGAACCTTTTCTCATCTCTTCTTCTCTTATTGCAGTTATTGCCCAGAGGCTTGTAAGGTTGATATGTGATGATTGCAAGATTTCCTATATTCCGCCTGAGGATGTTTTGGCAAAAATTGAATCTGCGTATGCAGATAATGTAGTTTTTTATAGAGGTGAAGGATGTGAAAAATGCAAAGGAAAGGGTTATAGAGGCAGAATTGGAATATTTGAACTTTTATTGGTTACCGAAAAAATAAAAAAATTGATAATGAATGGTGCAGACTCTATCGCATTGAAAAATGCAGCTTTAGAAGAGGGGTTCATAACTCTTTTTGAAAGGGGAATGGAACTTGTTAAGAAGGGGAGAATCACTGTTGAAGAAGTTCTGAGAGTTTCCTTTGGAGAAGCCTGATGCCATATTATCAATATAAAGCAAAAGATTATAACGGAAAGGTTATTAGAGGGGTTTTACTTTCTGACAATGAGGATTCTCTAAGTGAAGCCCTTGAAAAGATGAGCCTTTTCCTCATAAAAGCTATTGAGATTAAAAAAAAGGAGAAAGCTTCAGGTAAACGGACCAAAATAAGAAGAAGGGATGTTTTAATCTTTACCATCCATTTGGCCACATCCCTTGAGGCAGGAGTTCCCCTATTAACAGCACTGGATGATTTTGCAGATGCTACTGAAAATGGAAGGCTGAAAAAAATTATGAGAGATATTGTTCGACAGGTCTCTGCAGGAGCTTTTTTTTCAGATGCTATTGCCAAATATCCAAGGACATTTTCAGAGCTATATGTAAGTGTTGTTAAAGCTGGAGAGGCTACTGGAAATCTGGATAAAGTTTTAAAGGATCTTATAAGATTTTTAGAATGGCAAGAGGAACTCACTGGACAGGTAAGGCAGGCATCAATGTATCCTACAATTGTTATCCTGATGGTCATTGGATTGATAACTCTTATGATGAGCTTTACAATTCCAAAAATTATCCCTGTTCTAAAGGAGTTCAATGTGGAACTTCCGATGCCCACAAAGACTGTCATCACTCTTTCAAATTTCTTTGAAAATTACTGGTATCTTCCTTTAATAACAGTCATAGGATTTGTAGTATTTTACAGAATTACTTACAGAACAGAGAAAGGAAGATTTTTCTGGGATAATCTTAAATTAAGATTGCCTGTGTTAGGAAATATTTTCAGAAAATTAGCCCTTTCAAGATTTTCTCATTATTTAAGTGTTCTTTATCGTACGGGAATTGGGATAATTCAGGCTCTTTCAATTCTTGAAAAAGTTGTGGTCAATGCAGTTGTCGCAAAAGAAATAAGAAGATTGAGAGAAGAAATAATGAGAGGCGAATCTCTTTCAAGTGGAATCAAAAAGAGCAAAGAATTTCCTTCGCTTGTAACAAGAATGATTGAAGTGGGAGAAGAGACAGGTGCTCTTGATGATACTCTTAACAAAGTTTCTGATTACTATGACAGAGAAATACCAGCTGCCATAAGACAGATGTTCGGTGTTCTTGAGCCTATGATGATTATTTTTTTAGGGGGGTTTGTTTTATTCATAGCCTTATCAATTTTCCTTCCGCTCTGGAGTTTAACTGGCCAGATCGGGCAACAGATTCCTTCTTATTGATGAAAATTTCAAATGCTTAAAAATTTATACTTAATTTTAGAAATTGAAGAGAATAAAGTTAAAATGATGGAAGTTTTGCTTTCAGGAAAGAAAATTAAAATAAACAAGTATCATCAGTTTGAGGTAGACAATTTTGAGAGAATGCCGTTTGAAATTGGAAATAAAATTCAAGAGGAAAGATATAAAGCAAAAGAGGCAGTGCTGTTACTTCCATCATCCTTAATTAACCAGTTTAGCATAACAGTGCCTCCTTTATCTCCGAAAGACCTGAGTTTAATTATAGCCCGGGAAGTTAAGAAATTGGTTCCATCTCTTGAAGATGTTCAATTTGACTATTTTTTATCAGGCGAAGGATTGTTGGAAGGAGGGGTAAGAAAAAAAGAGGCAATAGTATCCATGGTTTTGAAAGAGCACCTTAATAAGTATATAGATATACTTAATAAAATAAATTTAATCCCTTCAAAGATGACCTCTTCCTCTCAAGCATTTTTTAATGTATTAAAACTAACAAAGGGTGTAAGCAAGGGAACATCGATTTCTTTTCTTGATGTATCTGAAAATAAAGCTTCTCTTCTTATATTTAAAGAAAATATATGGGTTTTGACAAGAGAGTTTCCAATAAAGTCAGAGATTCTTACTGAATCAGAAATGGAGATTTCAAGATTACTCCAGGAAATAACGAGATCTTTTCAATTCTTCAAACAGAAAAATAGAGGATATGAAGTGAATTCAATGCTGATAGGAGGAACTTTTGAATATATGGATAAATTAATCGATCCTATTAGGACTGGGTTAAAAATTCCTATTTCCTTTGTTAACTGGGAAATGGTAAAAGATTTTGTCGAGATTCCCCCCATTTCTGAAAAGGATTTGAGAGCCTTTCTCAGCAATTTCTACACATTAATAGGAGGGGCTCTCAGTGTGATTCTAAAAGAAGGGATAAATTTTGTTCCTAAAGAAATATCAGAAAAGATTGAAATCAAAAGAAGAATCAAACAGACAGGTATTGCAGCTGCAATCTTTATTTTGGTTTTTATTGGAGTAAACAGCTATTTAGGTTCTATAGGCTCAAAGTATAAAAAAGAGATTAAACAGAAAGAAAAGAGTTATCAGGAAGCATCAAGCTATTTAGAGGAGATTAATAAAATTAAAGAAATAAGGCTAAAATTTTATGAAAGAAGAGAAATTTTAAAAAGCCCAAAAGAAAAATCTTACATAATATCGAAATTTATCCAGGATTTAAGTTTAATAATTCCGGCTGAAATAAACATAAAATCATTTTCCACCACTAACAAAATTAGTAAATGGGAGGTGGATTTTAAAGGTGAGGTAAATTCAAAAGATCAGACAACAGCTCAGGATTCCTTTATAAAATTTTTCCAGAAAATAAGAGAATTTTCTTATTCTAAAAACTTTTCTTTTTCCGGCTTGAATCTAAAAGGCGATAGAAATCCTCCAACAATGCAGGGTCCAGAAACTAAATCCAATATAATCCTTGAATTTAGTGTAAAAGGAGAATTGTATTTAGGAAATGAATATTAGAAATATATCAATTAATTTAATTCTCAAATATTCTATCTATATAATAATCTTTATATTTCCGGTGTTGTCTTATCTTTTATTTTTTAACCAAGAAATAAAGAGTTTTGATGAACTTAAAGGAAAGATTGATGAATACAATAAAAAAATCGAAAAATTCAATGTCGAATGGAGAAATTTTGAGAGGCCTGATGGGTTAGAGCAAAGTTACTGGGATCAAATGAATAGAGAATTTGATAAAAAAGTTCCGATGATAAATACACGAGAGGATCTTATTCTTTTTAATTCATCGGTGATTAAGGAAATTCGAGAAATTGCAAAAAGAAATGCTATGGCAGATGTCTCGATAAATTCTGAGATAACAGATATGTCAATAAATGTTCCACAAACCATTTCTTCTCAAGGAAATGTAGAGGAACTTAAGGGATTAAAGGAAAAGAATGTAAAAGAAATAGATATGAGATATGAAGTAATGGAGTCTTTTTTGTTGAAATTATCGTATTCTGGGGATTTTAAAAATTGTATTAATTTCATAAACGAAGCTACTCATGTAAATTATCTTGTTTCCATTATAAAAATTGATGTTAAGAGACAGGTGGGAGAGGTTCTATACATTGTTTATTTAAAAGTTTATTATAAAAAAGGAGACAATGTTAAAGAATAAATATGTAGCAGCTGTCCTCGTGGTAATTGCTGTTATTTTAGGAGCTCGAGCTATTATCAGTCTTACAAAGTCAAATGTCAAGTCTCCTCAAATAAGAGAGTCTAAACCTGCTGAGAGTATAAGAACCAATCTTAAACAAAATGTGAGCCCAATTGGGCAACAAAGTGTTACCACTGGCTCATCCATTCTTGGAAGTCAAACTCTTGAGAGTGAAGAGCCTGTAAAAACAATTCTGGATTCAGTGGATTTAAATAAAAAAGTAGAGCTTCAAAGAATTGAAGATTCTGCTCTGGATAATGAATGGGGAAAGGACCCATTTTTTCTCCCTGAGACAAAAGAAGTTTCAGTCCAGAAAGTAGTCCAGACAGCCCCCCAGAGTGCAGTTACTTTAAATATTAGTGGAATTCTAATCGACAGAAATAGAAGATTAGTATTAATAAACGGCGAAATTTACAAGGCAGGCGATTCGATCGATGGAGTATTGATTAAATCAATATTTAGGGATAAAATTATAATTGAAGTTGGTGGAATTGAAGAAACAATAGGATTATTTGAAAAGAAAAAATAATATATTTAAATGGGGTGTAAATGAGGAAAAAACAAATTTTTTGGAAAGGAAAAATAATAGCAAGTATTGTTATTATTTTTTTCCTGATTAGCTTTAATTGTGCTCCCAAAAAAGAGTTAAAACCAAAAGTAACACCTCCAAAGCCAGAAGAGAAAGTCGAAGAAATTCCAAAAGAGGATCTTGCAATAATTAAAGAAGTTCCAAAGGAGAAACCCAAAGTTCCTGAAGAAGAGCAGAAATATAATCTTGCGTTAGAAGAAGCTGATATAAGAGATGTACTGTTGCTGATATCAAGAGATACTGATATTAGTATTCTCATTGATCCTGATGTAAAGGGAACAATTCCAATTGTGGATTTAAAGAAAGTCGCTCTGGGAAAGATATTGTATTATATCTTACCCACATTAGGTCTTGATTACAGCTGGGATGGGAAAATATTAAGGGTTTTCAAACAGAAAATGGAAACCAGGGTATTCTATTTGAATTATATTGCTGCATCCCGTGAGGGAAGTAGAGACGTAATCTATACTTCAAGGGCAGGCGGAGCTGCAGCAGGAGGAGGTGTCGCAGGTGGAGGAGTTGTTGGTGGTGGGAGTGAAGCTCAGAGTAGGACTGATATAAGAACAAGAACAGCAACTAATCTATGGAGTGATTTACAGACTGGTTTAGAAAGTGTGATATTTGGAAAGTCTTTAAAGGGAACACCTGGAGAAGTTCCTACACCCTATTCCTATTCCGATGGAACAGGAAGGAAATTATTGATAAGCCCTCAAACAGGTATCGTAATGATTACTGATTTTCCTGAAAAGATTAATCAAGCAGCTTATTTAATCGAAGCTTTAGAGGGTTCGGCTCATAGACAGGTCTGGATAGAAGCAAAGATGATAGAAGTTATTCTGGATCGAGGTCATCAAATGGGAGTAAACTGGAGTGCTGTTTTAAATCCAAAAGATTTTTTTGGAACCCTTCCTTCTACCGATACGTTAAAGTTTCCTTCGATTAAGCAAGATGTAGGAAATGTAACTGAGCAGGCTTTAAATCCTTCATACGGAAGTTTCCAGTATGCAATTTCAAACAATAAGATCGATCTTTTAATAGATGCCCTCTCAAGACAGGGTAATTTAAATGTTCTTTCTTCTCCAAGAGTTTCAGCTCTCAATAACGAAAAAGCTGTTATAAGGGTGGTACGAGAAGAAGCATTTTTCAGTATGCAGACTTTTATAACAGCAGTTGTTACAGGAGCCATTACAGCCCCATCTGTGTATGTTCAAATTGTTCCCGTGGGGATAGTGATGGATATCATTCCCCAGATTTCCCCAGCCGGGGAGATAATTTTAAGCATTAATCCTGATATATCAGAACTTGTTGAAATAAGGCAATTTCAGGCTGAGGGCACGATGGCTACCCAACCTGTTATAGATCGAAGAAGTATCGATACTGTGGCAAAAGCAAAGAATGGGGAGACTATTGTGATTGCAGGGATAATAAGAGAAAGAAAGAAGGAAGTTCTCAGAGGAGTCCCATTCCTGATGAAAGTTCCTTTCCTTGGAACTCTATTCAGAAGAACAGAACAGGTTCTTGAAAGGTCTGAGCTTGTTATATTGATAACTCCCACTTTAATGGTTGGAAAAAAGATTATTGAATTGACCGAAGAAGAGAAGAGAAGAATCGAAGAAGCAACAAGACCTTTTCATTTTGGAGATATAGATCCCTGGAAAGAAGGAATAAAAGGGGAGCTAAGAAAAAGGAATTAGAAAGAATTCTTTGTTAGTCAAGATTAACTATGTATGAAGAATTTTATGGTTTTTATGAAAAACCGTTCACTCTAACACCTGACCCAAAATTTTTTTTTATGAGTGAAGATCACTTTTCTGCCCTCGAACATCTTTTATTCGGAATTAATCAAGGAGAAGGATTTTTAGTTCTGGCAGGAGGTGTAGGGACTGGAAAAACAACCCTTTCTAAAATTATTTTAGATAAGGTGAAAAATAATTATGTTACTTCTTTAATTTTAAATCCTTTTGTGAATGAGATAGAACTTTTGAGCAGTATAATTTATGATTTTGGGTGCATCCCAGAGGGAGTCACAAAGAAAGAGTTGATTGACCAGCTTAATTTTTTTCTTTTAAAGGAAGTTGCGGAGAAAGGAAAAAGGGCGATTTTAATAATCGATGAAGCACAGAATTTGAGCTTTGAAGTTCTCGAACAAATAAGGATTCTTTCAAACCTGGAAACGGATAAGGAAAAATTGATCCAGATACTTCTTGTTGGTCAGGAGGAACTTTTAAAAAAATTAGCAAGGCCTGAGCTCAGACAGTTGAATGGAAGGATTCCGATAAAATATTATTTGCTACCATTGAAGAAGAAAGAGATAGAATCATACATATTACACAGGCTGAGAGTTGCTGGAATGAAGAAGAAGTTAGACTTCTCAAAAGGAGCTATAAAAGAAATATATAAATTTTCGAAAGGAATCCCAAGACAGATAAACATTATTTGTGATAGAGCATTGTTAGCTGGGTTCGTGAAAAATACTTATAAAATAAAAAAAGAAATGATAAAAAAAGCAAGGAGAAGTTTAGTTGGAGAGAAGGAGAAGGAGTTAAAAAACTTGTTAAAACGGGAGAAAAGATTTTTCTTTACATTTTTTAAAAAGAAATATTCAATAAACATAAATAATTCAAAAGAAGAATGAGTCTTATTTCGGAAGCTTTAAAAGAAGCTCAAAGAAAAAGGGAAAGATTATTTCCATCGAAGACTAATAAGAGCTTATCTGTAGTTGTGGAAAAGAAAGAAGTTAAAGCATCTAAAAGATTAGCATTGGTAATAGCTATTCTTTTTATAGTAAATATAAGTATTTTTATATTTTTCTTTTTGAATTTCGATAAATCATTTAGAGATAGAACAAAAATTATAGATCATATTTCATCAAAAAAAGTCATTCCTCAAGAGAGCAGGTTAACTCAAAAGCCAGGCATAATTGATGAGAAACTTGATAGTATTCAATTAACTGAAAATCAACTAAAAGAACAGATTCAAGAGAAAAAAGAAGAGCTGAAAATACTGGCTGGTAAGTTGCCCGAAACAGAACAAAAAAAAGAGGAACCTAAAACACAAGAAGTTTTAAAAGAAACAATTCCTGAACAAAAAAAAGAACCTCTTTCTGAAACAAAAATTCAAGAAGCTATACAACCAAAAAAGGAATTAAAGGTAGATAAACCCAAATCATCAAAACCTTCATCAGAAAAAGAAGGCGTGGGAATTAGAGAACCAAAGATTAAATTTCAATTAAACAAAGAAGAGAAAGAAACCGAGAAATTTAGTGACTTATACGCAAAAGCAGAGGAATTTCAAAAGAATGAAGAATGGGCGAAAGCAAAAGAGCTATGGGAAAAAATATTGAAGAAAAAAGAGATGAAAGAAGTTTATCTTAACATTGGAATTTCCCTGAGAATGTTAAAGAATAGCGAAGAAGCTGAATATAGTTTTAAAAAAGCGTTACAGATCGATCCCTCATACCGGGAGGCGTTGAATAATCTGGGAGTTCTTCATTTAGAGAAAGGAGAATATGAAGAATCAGCTAAAATATTGGAAAAAGCCCTGTCTTTATCTCCGAATGATTATGAGATTTTAATCAATTTAGGAATTAATTATTTCAGATTAAATGAGTTGCAGAAATCTTACAATTGTATGAAGAAAGTTACAGAAGCAAACCCATTTTTATATCAGCCTTATTATTATCTTGGATTGATATTTTTTAAATTAGATAACCTTAAAGATGCAAAATTAAATTTTGAAAAGTTTCTTGAGTTTTCTCCAAAGAATTTGTCACAAAGAAACTGGGTTGAGAGTAAATTATTGGAATTGAGAAATTATTAAATTTTTCTTAAAACAAAAATCTTAATAAAAATTAAAAGGTAGAGAATTTAAAACGTAAATTTGACAAAGAAGCCTCTATGTATTAATATTTGTGTTTTAAATTTAATGGAAATTTCATTTTTTCCTGAAAGATAGAATGGGCGAAAAAAGGAAAAAATTCTTAACTAATTTATTCTTGGAATTAGCAATTTCTCTTTTAATAGCTTTTATTTTTATCTCTCATATTGCCCAGGCTTTTAAAGTGGAAGGAAGCAGTATGGAACCCCTGATAAAGAATGATGAAAGAGTTATTGTAAACAAACTTATATATAAATTCTCAAAAATCAAAAGAGGCGATGTGGTTGTTTTCTGGTACCCTTATAATCCAAAGAAATCATTCATCAAAAGAGTGATAGGATTACCCAATGAAATCATCGAGATAAGAGATGGAAATATATACATAAATAGCAAAAAAATCAATGAACCTTATATAAAAGAACCATTCAGGTCTCATGAGAATATGGAACCCATTTCAATTCCTTCTGGATTCTATTTTGTGCTGGGCGACCACAGAAATTCATCCAACGATAGTAGAGTTGGATGGCTGGTTCCAGAAAAATATATTTATGGAAAGGCTTTATTGATATACTGGCCTCTCGGCAAATTTAGGGAAATTTGAAAAATTTAAAACCCCCTCAAATATTAATATTAAGCTTTTTATTTTTGATAATATCGGGAACTATTTTATTGCTTCTTCCTTTTTCAGTAAAAGATAATTATAAATTGAGATTAATAGATGCATTATTTACAGCTGCTTCTGCAACCTGTGTAACAGGACTTTCTTCTATGAGCATTTCCGATAATCTTACGTTTTTTGGGCAATTGATTGTGTTAACCCTGATTCAACTGGGAGGGTTAGGATTAATGACATTTTCTTCTTTTATAGCTTTGATTGTGGGAAAAAGATTTTCATTTAAAAATGGAATAATAATACAGGAGAGTTTTTTACATTCTCCTATCAAAAATTTACGTAAATTGATTTTTGAAATAATTATTTTTACATTCTCGATAGAATTAACTGGCGCTTTGCTTTTATTTTTTTATTGGAATAATGAGTTTCCTTTAAACAAGTCGATATATTATTCAATTTTCCATTCAATTTCTGCTTTTTGCAATGCTGGTTTCTCTCTGTTCAATTCCAACTTAATTAAGTATGTCGATAGTATATGGATAAATATAATTATTATATTTCTGATTTTTTCTGGGGGAATTGGTTTTTTTGTGCTGAGAAATCTGAAAGAATATATAGGAAATTTCAAAAGAAGAAGATCATTCAAGATGCCAGTTCAAGTAAAGATTGTTCTTTTTAGTTCCTTTTTTCTGATTATTATTTCTTCCTTTTTATTTATGCTGATGGAATGGAATAAGTCTCTATCAGAATTGCCCATAAAAGCAAAAGTATTGAGTTCTGTGTTTCAATCAGTGACACCGAGAACAGCTGGGCTTACTACAATAGACATTTCTTTGGTTTCAAATGGAGCAGTTTTGTTAATTATTTTACTTATGTTTATAGGAGCATCTCCAGGATCTACAGGAGGAGGGATTAAAACCACTACATTCGCAGTTTTGGTTGGATACCTAAGAGCAAGACTTAGAAACAGACTTTCAATTAGATTTTTTAACAGAAACATCCCTTTGGATCATTCCCAGAAAGCTTTAACGATATTTTTGATTGCTTTAATAGTCGTTGGCATATCTTGCTTTTTAATGCTGATATCGCAGAAAAATCTGAGATTTGAAGATGTTACATTTGAGGTATTTTCAGCTTTTGGAACAGTGGGACTTTCGAGGGGAATTACATCTATGATTAATTCTTTTGGTAAAGTTGTATTAATTGTTACTATGTTTATCGGGAGAGTAGGACCTATTACTTTAATATATGCAATGGGTGTTACTGAAGCAAAAGTTGACTTACAGTATCCAGAAGAAAAAATAATGATAGGATAAGGAGGTAAAGATGAGTAAATTCGTTGTAATTGGGCTTGGAAGCTTTGGAGAAAATGTCGCGAAAACTTTATATGAAAAGGGAAATGATGTTCTCGCTATTGATGTTGATAAAGATAAAATAAATAATATAAAAGAATTTGTCTCCAATGCAATCGTTGCAGATGCAAGAAATAAAGAAACTCTGGAAGAATTAGACGTTGCTGATTCTGACGGAGTAATAGTAAGTCTTGGTCCTGAAATGGAAGGAAGTATTTTGATAGCGCTTCATCTAAAAGAACTAGGCGTTAAAAATATAATAGTAAAAGCTTTATCAGAGGATCATGGCAAAATACTCGAATTAATAGGGGCCCATCAGACTATTTATCCAGAAAAAGATGAAGCTATAAGGCTTGCAAACATATTGAGTTCAAAAAATATTCTTGATTTTCTTCAGCTTTCTCCGGATGTATCAATTGAAGAGATAGCTCCTCCGGAAAAATTTGTTGGTAAAAGCATTAAAGATTTAGACTTGAGAAATAAGTACAAAATTCAAATTATCGCTATAAGAGATACAATTAAAGATGAGCTACAGTTTCTAATTGAACCAAATTTTATCATCAAAGAGAGTGATTCACTGGTTATACTTGGAACGAAGGAAAGCTTTAAGAAATTGGAGAGCTTATAAACATTAAAAATAAAGGCCGCCCTTCCTGCTTAGAAAAGGAAAGAAATCCCAAAGCTGAAGTAAAATCCATTTAAGTCAAATTTTTCAAAGCCCTGAAATTCATCAGAGAGTTTTCCCTTTAGCCATATATATTTTGCATCACCGGTTAAGCCAATTGAATTGCTGATTTTAAATATCAAACCAGCTCTTAAATTTGCTCCGAAATCCTGGGTTGAAGTATTGTAACTTCCTGTGAAAATAGAATAATCATTGAAGTCTATGAAATCACCTTCCTGTTGGTAATTCCAGAAATATATGCCAGTTCCAGCTCCAAAATAAGGAATCATAGTTCCAAGGAGTCCAAGAGGATAGTATTTCATGTTTATTTCAAGGGGTGTAATCTTTAATTTAAGCGTCTGTGTGATTGGAGAGCCATCTGAATATTCATAATCACGATAGGATGTAACTTTCGACCTTTCATATGAGGAGTATTCAAAAGAAAAACTTAGATTTTTGAATTTTCTCGTCCTGAACTCGAATTCGCCACTAAAAAATTTTCCGTTGAAGTCATTCTTTTTCAGGTATAAATTTTCACGGTTTATCTGCCAGAGGTCGCTTTCTTGTTTCAACATAGTAGAGCCAAGTCTGAATGTTAAAATATCCGAAAATAATGCTAATGGCAGAAAAAATAAAAAAGTTCCTAATAAAATTTTTCTCATATCTTTCCCTCCGAAAAAATTTAAGCAATTTTAATGCCAATTTATAGCCTTTTTATCATAGAATCTCAATAAAGCCTCTAAGGAAGCTTGCCGTAAGAAACCGAAGTTCATACGAGGTTTGTCTCCATAGGGAAAGTGAAATGTCACATGAGTATAAAAAATGATATTTAAGTAACGTGACATTAAAGTGTTCTAAAATTGATTCAACTGTACAAAAAAGTTTCATTTTTTTGTTTATCATTTCTTGACATAGAAATGCAATAAGGATAATTTAAAGAATTAAAATTATTTCAAAAGAGCATATTCTAAATCAGGAGGGAAAGGTGAAGAAATTGAGAAAATTAATAGTTCTCTATGGAATTCTTCTTTTATTGCCATGTTTATTGAAATCAGAGATAAAATTTTCATTTGCTTTAAATGGAGGTTATTATTTTCCTTCTGCAAGGACATTTAACTCTGAAATTGTTACTTATTACAATGATAGACTTGATTTCTGGAGAGATGTTTTTGACTCAGCAGGAGCCAAAACTAATTTAAAAGAACTTAAAGAGATAGAGGGAAACTTATTCTATGGTGGAGAAATCGACCTCGAATTTTATGATAGATATATTTTATCATTTGGCATAGGAAAGTGGAAATACGAGCCTGCCTATGAACTTAAAGGAGTTTTTGAGACTAATAATAAAGCTGATGAATTTAAATTTTCAGGAGATTTTCTAATATCAATTTTACCCCTGAATTTAACAGTCAAATACATTTTTCCTTTTAGATTTTTTAACTGCTACGCAGGAGCTGGAGCAGGGTATTATGTAGTAAAATTTTCAAATTCAATTTTGTGGGAGGAAAACGTTGAGGGAAAGAATGTTTATTTTAGCAGGTCTGAGATGAAGGCTGTTAAGAGGAAGCTTGTTCCCCATCTGGATGCAGGCGTTGAATTCCCAATTCCATATCTGAAGAGTTTTTCTTTATGCCTCGATTTGAAATATATTCTTGGAAATCTAAAAGATTTTGAGGTTAAAAAGAATACAGAGAATCCCGAACAAATAGGGAAATCTTTAATGTACGAGAATAAATATGGAGAGAATAAAGTATTTATTTTTGAATTGTCAGGCATATCCTTGAATATTTTTGTTAAATATAAATTTTAGCTTTCAATATGTTTTATTATCTGTCCTTGGGGAGTAATAGGGGGAATCGACTATCCAATTTAAAGAAGGCTATCCGTTTAATTCAAGAAAAAAACATTGAATTGGTAAAATCTTCCAGTTTCTATTTAACTGAACCTGTCGATTTTAAAGATCAAAATTGGTTTATAAATGTTGTATTGAAAGTTAGATCTGAACTCAAACCTTTAGAGATGTTAAGAATAATTAAGAAAATTGAAGATAGTTTCAGAAGGAATAGATTCATTCAGAAAGGTCCAAGGGAGATTGACATTGATATTTTGATCGCTATGAAAAATGATAATGAAAGTCTAATATTAAATGAAGAGAACTTGCAGATTCCTCATCCTAAATTGAATGAAAGAAATTTTGTTTTAATTCCCCTATCAGAGATTTCTTCTGACTTGAAACACCCTGTTTTAAATATGACGATTAAAGATTTATTCTTAAATTCAAAAGACATGTCAAAAATAAGAAAAATAAGCAAATAAACTTTTTCAATATTTCTCGAAAAAAGAGATTTCTTATTAATAAAATAACACTTTTAAGGATTTGCTACTTTATATATATAATGTAATGTAAGAGGTTTCTCAAATATTTTTCAGGCGTTTTGCTGCTCCTTCAGGAGAAACAGAATTGATATAAAATCCAGTTCCCCATTCAAAACCCGCTACTTTTGTCAATGATGGCATGTATTCAATATGCCAGTGATACATTTCACCGAGATCCTCATTGAATGGAGAATTATGGATTACTAAGTTGTACGATGGGTGTTTGAGAAGTTTATCTATTTTTACCATAAATTTTTTTAATATCATAGATAAGTTTTCAATCTCATGTTTCTGGCTGTTTTCAAAACAGTTGTTATGATTTTTTGGAATTATCCAGGTTTCGAAAGGAAAACGGGGTGCATATGGAGAGATTGCTATGAAATCATCATTCTGGGTTATAACTCTCTTATTTTCTTCAATTTCCTGTTTAATTATATCGCAGTATATGCATCTTTCTTTATAAGAAAAATATATCTTTGAACCCTCCATTTCTTCTGTTACTATCTTTGGAATTATAGGGAGGGCAATCAGTTGAGTATGAGTATGAGAAAGAGAAGCTCCAGCAGAGAAACCGTGATTTTTGAAGATCATTATATATTTAAATCTCTTATCTTTTTTTAAATCCAGTATTCGATCCCGACATGCCCATATAATGTTTTCCAGAGTTTTTAGCTCCATCGTACTCCATGTATCAGTATGGCTGGTTGTCTCAATTATTACCTCATGGGCTCCAATTCCATTCATTTTATCAAACATTCCCTCTCCTCTTCTGTTTAACTCTCCTTCAATTATAAGTGCCGGGAATTTATTCGGAATCACTCTTAAAATCCATCCTTTCTTGTTGGGTTCACCTCCACCTGGTCTGTAGGAGAGTATCTCAGGAGGCGTCATATGTTCATTGCCCTCACAGAAAGGGCATTCAATTTTCTCGTTTAAAAGAAAATTATCATTCTTTTTGAATTCGTTTGGTCTCATATTTCTTTCAGTTGAAATTATCACCCATCTTCCAATTATGGGATCTTTTCTGAGTTCTGGCATTTATGTTTCTCCTTAAAAGGCATTTTTTATATGATTTATGTAATGCTTTCGATTTTTTTGAATGATTCCTATAACATCAAATCTACATTCAGAATTTTCCATGTGATATTTTTTTAAATAACACTCAGCAATCTTTCTTATCTGATTTTGTTTGTGGATTGTCACGGATTCCTCTGGAAGCCCAAAGTTTTCATCGATTCTTGTCTTAACTTCTATAAATACAAGGATATTTTTATCCATAGCTATTAAATCTATCTCACCTCTCATAGCTTTGAATCTTCTGGATAAAATTTTATAATTCTTTTTTTCTAAAAATTTTTCTGCTATTTTTTCACCTTTTTCTCCAAGTTTTTTATTTCTATTGTTATGATTTTTCCACATCTTTTAGCGACTTATAGAATATCTCTATGGCTACATCTATGTTTTCTTCTGTTATATTTAGAGATGGGCAGAACCTTATCACATTTTCTCCTGCTCCAAGTATTAAAAGTCCCCTTTTAAAACATTGCTGAACTAACATATCCTTTTTTTGCTTAGCCTTTCTTTTTGATTTTTTATCTTCCACAAGTTCAATTCCTATCATAAGTCCAAGGCCTCTTATATCTCCCACTATTTCATAGTCCTGGCAGTATTTTTTCATCTTGGATAAGAGCAATTCGCCCATCTTTTTTGCATTTTCTATCAGCTCTTCCTGCAATAATTTGATCGTTGCCAGTGCTGCTGAAGAACTTATTGGATTGCCTCCAAAAGTTGAAGCATGAGCTCCAGAAGGCCAATTCATCAACTCTGCTCTCGATATGATGACCCCGAGAGGCATACCGGAAGCTATCCCTTTAGCAAGACACAGTATATCAGGTGTTATGTCGAAATGTTCAAAAGCAAACATTTTACCTGTTCTTCCCATTCCACTCTGGATCTCATCTATGATAAGAAGAATTTTATATTCCACGCATAGTTTCTTCAATTCAGTGAAAAATTTTTTTGGAGGAATTATGTATCCTCCTTCTCCTTGAATTGGTTCAACAATTATTGCTGCTATATCATCAGGAGACGCAAGCTTTTCGAAAATGTATTCTTTTATAAAATTTACACATTCAGTCTCGCATGTATTTTCTTCCTTTCCAAAAACACATCTATAGCAATAAGCATAGGGAGTATGGTAAACTTCAGAAAGAAAGGGACCCATTCCTTTTCTCTGAATGGATTTTGATGCAGTTAAAGATAGAGAGCCCATGGTTCTTCCGTGAAATGATCCATAAAAAGCGATAAATCCATGTTTTTTTGTATGATGCCTCGAAAGTTTTATCGCAGCCTCTACAGCTTCTGTTCCAGAGTTTCCAAAGAAGACTTTTTTCTCTCCTGGAATTGGGACGATTTCTGAAAGTTTTTTTGCTAAATAAACTTGTGGCTCGTAGTAAAAATCTGTTCCAGACATATGGATGAATTTTTCTGCTTGTTCTTTAATAACTTTTACAATTTCTGGATGGGTGTGGCCGCTTGAATTTACTGCAATCCCTGCAGAGAAATCAAGAAATATGTTTCCATCCAGGTCTTCAACGAGCACTCCATTTGCTCTTTTTATTGTGAGGGGGTAATATCTCGTATAAGAGGATGAAACATACTTATTATCTAAGTCTATTAATTTTCGGCTTTTTGGACCGGGTAACTCAGTTAAAATATTTGGATATTTCATAAATATAAATCCTCCTTTTTTATTATTTTCCAGCGAACTCCATCCTTTGCATCCTCAAGAATTATCCCCATTGAAAAAAGCTCATCTCTTATTGCATCTGCTTTTTCAAAGTCTTTTTTCTTTCGAGCTTCCTCTCTTTCTTTTATTTTTGAAATGATATGTTCTGGGAGCTCGTGGATGGACTTCTCTGGTAATATTCCTAAGACATTATTAATACTGGATAAGAAATTTTTAATGTTTTTTTTGTCTTCTTCGAAAAGGTGATTGAAATTTATAAACTTATAAATCTCTGTTATGGATTCAAAAATTGCAGTTAATGCAATCGAGATGTTTAGGTCATCGTTTAATCCTTTTTCAAATTTATTCTTGGCTTTATTTATAATTTCCTTTATCTCAGGATTTTCCCCTTCTGGAAATTTTTTTGTGTCTATTTCATATAAAAAGTCTTTTATTCTCTTTAGAGAAGCGTTTGCCTGATTTAAGCTTTCAAATGTAAAGTTTAATACATTTCTGTAGTGAGTTGAGATAAGAAGAAATCTGATATCCATTGGGTCAAATCCCATTGAAAGTAGGTCACGCAATGTGTAGAAATTTCCCTTGGATTTTGACATCTTTTCACCATTGACTATCAGGTGAGAGCAGTGAAGCCAGAAATTGACAAATTTCTTTCCAGAAAAAGATTCTGATTGGGCTATTTCGTTTTCATGATGGGGAAAAATCAAATCATTTCCTCCTGCATGAACATCAAATGTCTCTCCTAAATACTTCATACTCATTGCTGAGCACTCAATGTGCCATCCAGGTCTTCCAGCACCTATCTCTGTGTCCCAGTAAGGCTCATTCTCTTTTTTTAATTTCCATAGTGCAAAATCAGCCACATTTTCTTTTCCATATTCATCAGAATCAGCTAACCGCGATGTTTTAGAATCAGCTATGGGAATTTGAGAGAGTTCGCCGTATTTTGGAAATGAGGAAATTCTGAAATAAACTGAACCATCTTTTTTATAGGCAAAACCTTTATCGAGAAGAACTTTGATGATTTTTATCATTTCATCGAGGTGTTCAGTAGCCCTGGGCATAAAATCAGGCTCCTGAATATTTAAAATCTTTATATCTTTGAGAAATGCTTCAATATATTTATCTGTAAATTGGTGTAAAGGCAAGTTATTATCTCTTGCTCCAGCAATTGTTTTATCATCCACATCAGTTATGTTCATAACATGGATAACCTTATAACCCAGATATTTGAGGTATCTTTTTAAAAGGTCGCCAAATATATAACTTCTAAAATTCCCTATGTGAGCAAAATCATAAACAGTGGGGCCACATGTGTATAATCTAACAACCCATTTTTCGATTGGGTAGAATGTTTCCTTTTTTCGAGAGAGAGTATTATAAAGCTTTAACATAAATGAAATTTTATAAGATATGCCTTTATTTTTCAATCACTACCTCAATCTTGACAAATAGGTTAGCAAAATAGAATATATTCTTCTTTTAGAGGAGGAATTATGAATTACTCTGATTTCAGGTCTGATACAGTTACAAAGCCCACGGAAAAAATGAGGAGAGCGATGGCTGAAGCTGAGGTAGGAGATGATGTCCTTGGGGATGATCCCACTGTTAAAAAATTAGAAGAAATTGCCGCAGCAAAGGTTGGAAAAGAGGCAGCTTTATTCGTTCCCTCAGGAACTATGGGAAATAGCATTGCTATAAAAGTGTGGACAAATGAGGGAGATGAAATAATTCTGGAAGAGAGAAGTCACATTTACAATATGGAATTGGCACATTTATCTTTTATTTCCAGGGTTCTTCCAAGGCCTCTTATATCAAAAAAAGGAGAAATGGATTATTCTTTAGTAGAGAAAAACATAAGGTCTCGAACTTTAAGAAATTCCGGCACGTCTTTGATTTGTCTGGAAAATACCCATAATTACTGGGGAGGTTCTGTTTTATCCGTGGAAAATTTAAAGCAAATGAGAAAGCTTGCTGATAAGTATAGTATAAAGGTTCATCTTGATGGAGCGAGAATCTTTAATGCATCTGTATCGAGAAAGATATCTGTATTAGAGTGGACAAGATATGCTGACTCCGTCATGTTTTGTCTCTCCAAAGGTCTGTCAGCTCCAATTGGTTCAATATTAGCAGGACCCCGGGAATTCATAAATGAAGCCCGGAGAGTAAGAAAAATTCTTGGAGGAGGAATGAGGCAGGTTGGAGTAATTGCAGCAGCTGGAGTAATAGCAGTTGAGGAAATGGTTGATCGTCTTGAAGAGGATCATTTTTTGGCGAAAAAATTGGCAGAAGAATTATCCCATATAAAATCGATTGAGATTGATCCTGAGGAGGTCAAAACAAATATAATAATTTTTAAGATTAAAAATAAAACTATAAATGCTCCTCGATTTGTTGAATTATTGAAAGAAAGAGGAGTGCTTGCTCTGAATATTTCAAAAGAAGAAGTTAGATTTGTTACTCATAAAGATGTAACCATCGAAGATGTCAATAAAGCTATAAGTGCAATTTATGATATTTTAGCTTAAGTTTACCCTTTGCTAATCCTGATGCCAGCATATCCAACTACCTGATCAAAGTCTCCTGAGACTTCGCCAGATGTAGCATATTTAACTAATTCAGCAAAATTCGCTCCAAGCTCAATTGAAGTTGATAGTGCAACAGTGACAGGAGCAATTCCACACATGGAAATATTTTCTTTTTTTACAGTTTCATACAGTCCCTTAGGGTCAAGATTGATAATTTTTTCTACTGCCATATGATCTTTTTTTTCAGCTATCTTCTGGGTTACATAATGGCTCATATCAGTTGAGGCAATTATCAATGATTCCCTGTTGAATAGTTTTATTGCTTTTGCTAAATTTTTACCAAATTCATTAAGTTTTTCATATGAGTTCATCTGGATGCAGATAGGAACGATTGAAAAATCGGTTTTGAAATATTGAATAAATGGGAGTTGAACCTCAATTGAATGTTCCCATTTGTGAGCAACAATATCATCTTCTGCGAACTCACAATTCTTCATAATTAGTTCAGAAAGCTCTCTATTTATCTGTATCTGTCCCAAAGGGGTTTCCCATATCCCATCAGTCATAACTGAAAAAAAACTTCCAAAACCAGTATGATTGGGTCCCAGGATAACAAAACAATCTGGAAGATAGGATGTGGAGAAAACTTCTGCTGCAACTTTTCCTGAATAAATGTATCCAGCGTGGGGGGAAATAATGCAAATAGATTTTTTCTTTTCTTTATCCGATGTTACCATGTTTGAAATCATGCTGATTAAACTCTTTTTCTGGCCAGGATAAAACTGACCTGCGACTGCTGCATTTCTTTTCATATTTTTTCCTCTTGTCTTTTATTAATACTATTTCAAAAAAATTTCAACCTTTATTAATTTTAAAGAGGTCTGTTGGTGTATTGACATAAAGCAATCAATAGAAGAAAATATTGAATATGAGAGTAAGGATAAAGGCTTTTGGAATTTTGAGAAAATATATTCCGAGTGAAAGAAATGTCTTTGAACTGGAGATAGAATCAAATCACTCGGTTCTTGATATTGTAACGAATTTAAAAATACCAAAAGATTACATTCATGCAATTACTTCCCAGAATCACAATAAGACAGTCGATTTTTCATACATTCCTCAAGATGGTGATGAAATAGTTTTAATTCCTGTTATGGGAGGGGGGTAAGAGTTTTCAGACTGAATTTTTTCCCTGGCCCTCATGATGAGTATTTTGTATTTTTAATTATTTTAGAAACTATTATTTTTTGTTCTTAATACTATTAAATAAATCATATGCTTCATTCACAGAACTATTGTTGTGAACTATATGACGGATAGCTTGAATCATTGCAACAGGATAATCAGATTGCCATATGTTTCTTCCCATATCCACGCCAACAGCTCCTCTCTTAATTGCATCATAGGTTAGCTGGAGTGCATCGAGTTCTGTTTCTAATTTAGGTCCGCCTGCAATGACTATCGGTACAGGGCACCCATGCACAACCTTTTCGAATTCATTGCAATAGTAAGTTTTTACCATATGGGCACCCAGTTCAGCAGCAATTCGACAGCATAAAGAGAGAAATCTTACATCCCTTTTTTCTAATTCTTTTCCAACTGCTGTAACTGCAAGAACTGGCATCCCATATTCTTCACCCTCATTAATTAGATTTGAAAGATTCAGGAGTGTTTGATGCTCAAACTCAGTGCCTACAAAGATAGAGGCAGCCACAGCAGCCACATTAAGCTTGATTGCTTCTTTAATTGTTGTAGTAATTCCTTCATTAGCCAGTGAGTTACCTATGATACTTGTTCCTCCTGAAACTCTGAGGACAATGGGTGTAGAAGTTTCAGGATCAATAGAATTGCGAAGCACACCCCTTGTGAGCATTATTGAGTCTGCATAAGGAAGAAGGGGCTCGATGGTTTTTCTTGGTTCTTCCAGTTTAGTTATTGGTCCTAAAAAGTATCCATGATCCACTGCCAGCATAACTGTGCGGCCGGTATCAGGTTTTATTATTCTTGATAATCGATTTTTCATTCCCCAATCCATTTTATCTCTCCTTTAATATTTTGATTAAATTCCGAGCAGGAATGGTGGCGGAGAAAACCGTCACGAATGCGGGGCGGGCATGGTTTCTCCTGAGTTTACTCAGGAGAAGAGCGAAGCATGAGTGCCGAGCTGGATTTTCCTCGCTGGGGAAAATACAGCGTGTTTTCGGAGTCACCTTTACTGCTCGGATCTTAATTTCTTCTTTTTTCTGATTTTCCATTTATTTAATATTATGGTTCAATTATCACTTTGATTGAATTTTTTGCTTCAGAGACAAGTTTAAATCCAAGGGCTGTTTCCTCCAGACTCAATCTATGTGTAATCATGTCATTAACTTTGATTCTGCGACTGTGAATTAACTCCAATGCAGTTATATGATCTGCAGGACTTCCTGCATAAGAGGTGGTAAGAGTAATGTCATTTCTCCAGAATACATCATTTATTGAAAGAGGTATGGTTACTCCAGGATCAGTGGGTGCGAAAAAGAGTATGGTTCCTCCCCTTTCAACAGAATTTAATGCTTGTGTAAAAGCATTGGTTGCACCGGTTGAAACAATGACTAAATCAGCTAATCTTCCGCCGTTAATGTTTCTCAAATAAGCAGGTGAATACTCGTTGGCATTTATTACAAAATCCGCTCCAAAATTTTTAGCTGCATCAAGCCTGTAAGGAATAATATCTGTTGCAATTATTCGGGCTGCACCGAATGCATGGGTAAGTTTCACGAAAAGAAGGCCTGATATCCCAGAACCAAACACAAGAATACTTTTTCCAGGTTGAAAATTTGCAATTTTCAATCCCCTCAACACACATGCGAGTGGCTCGGCAAAGGTTGCTTCTTCAAAGGATACTTCACCTGGAATTAGATACACTCCATGATTTACATTAATCGATGGTATTCGAACATAATCGGCAAAACCTCCAGGGTAAAAGTTTGTTTGTCTCAGAGTATCGCATACTGTATGATGGCCATTTAAGCAATAATAGCATGTGTAGCAAGGAACATGATGGGAAGCTGAAATGCGGTCATTTTCCTTAAAATTTTTTACTCCCTCTCCCACTGCGGCAATTTCTCCTGAAATCTCATGACCGAGCACTAATGGAGCTTTTTTTATGCGATACCATTCCATCACATCACTTCCACATATTCCACTGGCTTTTACCCGAACCAGCAATTCTCCGGGACCGATCTCAGGTATTGGCATTTCTTCAATTCTTACATCATTGTTGTTATAGTACATCGCCACACGCATAGAATCTCTCCTCAGGAATTAGAGTTCTAATTCTTCCGATATTCCCTGCATGGCATTTAAGCAGATCTGGATGAATTCATTCAGAGAGAGACCCAGGTTTTCACATTGCTTGATTATCTCTCGATTGGCTCCTGCAGCAAATCTTTTTTCCTTAAAGCGATTGAGAATGAATTCTGTTGTAAGCTCAGAAATTTTTTTTGAAGGATGCATCAGTGTGGCTGCAACTATCAGCCCTGTGAGGGGATCAGCAGAATAAATTGCCCAATCCCTTAAAGATTTAGGCTTCTCTTTTTCAGCATGGCATCGAATAGAGTAAAGGAAATCCTCATCAAAACCTTTCTCTTTCAGGATGGCTGATCCAAGATGGGTATGCTGATCTTCTTTGTCTTTTACCAGCTCATAATCAATGTCATGCAAGAGCCCTAAAATTCCCCATGTTCCCTCATTCTCATTGAGCCTCTTCGCAAGAGCCCTCATGCATGCTTCAAGAGCAAGAGAATGTTTTATAAGATTTTTGTTTTGTAAATGTCTTTTTAAAAATTCATAAGCTTCTTTTCTTTCCAACTAAAAATCTCCTTTTTTAAGAATTTAAATAAATATATTAAAAATAAAAATAATTTTTATCAATTGATTTTATTTAAAATAGTATTCGACTGTTTTCTTTAATCCCTCCTTGAAATCAACTTTTGGTTTCCAGCCTAAAAATTTCTTTGCCAGTTCGATATTAGCCTGAGAATCTTTCACATCACCTTTTCGAGGTTCCCTGTAGATTGGATTTTCCTTAAAGCCTGTTATCTCTTTTAAATTTTGAAATAAATCATTCACAGAATATCTATTTCCACAGCCAATGTTGAAGATTATTTCTTCAGGATTACTGACATTTATAGATTTTTCTATGGCTTCGTTTACATTTTCAATGTAAGTGAAATCCCTTGTTTGAGATCCATCTCCAAAAATTTCAGGTTTTTCATTTTTTCTAATTTTATTTATAAATATTGAGATGACTCCTGAATATGGAGAGAGGGGATCCTGTTTTGGGCCGAATATATTAAAAAATCTTAAAATTATCACATCTAAATTATAAATTTTTTTAAAGACTTTACAATAATATTCACCTGTTACCTTTGATATGGCATAAGGAGAAAGGGGGTTTGGCATAAAAGATTCTTTTTTGGGAAGTTCGGGTGTGTCTCCGTAAATAGATGAAGAGGAAGCAAAAATAATTTTTGAAACTTTGGTTTCTCTTGCTGCCACCAATAAGTTCAATGTCCCTTCTACATTTGCCTTGTTAGTTAGTAAAGGGTCCTTTACTGACCTTTCTACTGAGGGAATTGCAGCTAAATGGACCACACATTCTATATTTTTCAGGGACTTTTTAAGGTCTTTTGGGTTTGTTAAATCTCCTTTTTGAAATTCGGCTGAGTTCAGAAAATCTTTAATGTTTTCAATCTTTCCTGTGCTTAAATTATCAAGTATTCTTATATCATAGTTTTTTTTAAGAAGATATTCAGCTAAATTTGAACCTATGAAACCTGCTCCACCAGTTACAAGAATTTTTTCCATTTCTCTTCTCATTTATATCATCTATGTTTATAACAATTTTTATCCCAGAGAAGATTCCTTCTTAATTCTTCTTTTTTACTGTTAATTATAGAATAAGAAATTTCTGTTTCCTTTATTTTTTGTTCTTCCTTTACCTTAATTTTTATTATATATTCCCCTTCTTCTTTTGGTATCCAGTTAATCTTTGATTCAGTAATTTCATCGGTTTCCAGGAATTTTTTCCCATTTTTGAAAATAGTAAATTTGTAAACAGGTTTAATAAAGCCCACTGTTTCAGCAGAAATGGAAATTAATTCTCCTATGTCCTGAGGAGGAGCTTTATCAGGTTTTAGGGAAACTGAACGGAGTTTCTGAAGCAATAATATCTTTCCAGTCCCTCCCTCATTCTTTGCAACTATAATGAATGGGTCTATCCAGAGCGGGTTTGAGACATTTTCAATACCTGTAGAGAATTCCCCTGATAAGTTTCCAGTGAATTTATTAAAACATAAAACATTTCCTTTCTGAGTGGATATAATAATAAAATTTTCTAAATCATCTAAAAAGGAATATGTTCTTGCAGGAAGTTTTTTCCACCATATGAGATTACCTCCGGACTTTTTTACACAGTAGAGAAATTTATCCATGGAAACAAAGTACACATATTTTTTATCGATTAAAGGCTTTAATTTTATATCTCCCCCTGTTCTTACCCTCCATTTTATAGAACCATTTTTCTTTCTTATCGAATAAAAATAATCATCATTAGACCCAAAATAAATATTGTTTCTGTCAAAAGCAGGCTCGCCTTCGATTCTTTCAGAAAATTTAATTTTCCAGCTATTTTTTCCAGTATTCTTGGAAATAGAATAAAAAGAATTGTCTTCCCCAGAAAGATAAATATTATTACTGTTTAGAAATGGGCCGGAAACCCCTCGAGAGAGAATTTTAGTGGACCATATTCTTTTATTTTTACTAAGATCAAAGCATAAAATCTCATTTTTTTCAGTCAATGCAAACATCAAATTTTGATCCACATCAAATCTTACAATTTTATTTATCTCGATATTTTTAATCTGAACGATTTTTCCTGAATCTTTATCCAGTTTATATACGATGTTTCGATGATCGATGAGATAGATAAAATTTTTATCGAATGAAAGCTTTGATAAAAATTTAAAAGGAAGGTGAAATTTCCAATCTATTTTTCCATTTAAAGGATTCAGACAATAAACATCTTCATCTCCGCTGAAAAAAATTATTTTTGAATTCATTTTTATCAAATTGTCTTTTATTGAAGCATTCAATTCAATTTCACTGGAAACATCAAGAGGAAATGGGGAGAAGATTTTATTCTCGTTTACATTGTTAATATTTAAAAGGGAACAGGAGATGGGGGTTAGAAAAATGGGAAAAAATACTATTTTAAGTCTCATTTTCTGGATATTAACATTTAGGAACCTTTATTTCAAGGATATAAATATAAAAAGAGAGAATAAGAGTCTAAGATATAGGAATTATTCTCAGTGACTTCGCAGATTTTAAAATGCTCGTAGATATATCGCTCAGGAAATAGTTGACCACACTTTCCTATTTATCTCCATAAGGAAAGAAAGGGTAATTTGATTTTTTGCACTGTTATATCTATAATAAATTAATATGATCCTTAATTCCCCTGATAGCTTGAAGCTGGCTCTATTAAAAGCAAAAGAGAAAATAAAAAGAGGGATTGAAAATTTATTCGAGCCGGAAAAAGATATCGAGAAAAAATTAGAAGAATTTGAGGAACTTTTATTATTATCGGATTTCGGGCCTTCATTTTCAAGGAAATTAATAAACAAAATAAGAGAAAGAATAAAATTTAGAGAGATTACTGATGAAGATATAAGGAATTTGTTAAGAGATGAGATTTTAAAAATATTTAAAGATGCCGAAATGAAATTCGAGCTCAACAGGAAAATGGCAATTCTTGTGGTGGGTGTTAATGGTGGTGGAAAAACTACAACATGTGCAAAGCTTGCAAAATATTTTAAGCAAAAAGGGAAAGAAGTTTTAATGGCTGCTATAGATACCTTCAGAGCAGCTGGAGCAGATCAGCTTGTTTTATGGGGGGAGAGATTGGCGATTCCAGTCCTGAAAGGAAAAGCTGGAAGTGATCCTGGAGCCGTTACTTATGATGCAGTTCAACTTTTCAAGTCAAAAAATTATGAGATTCTCATTCTTGATACAGCTGGAAGGATTCATGTAAAGGAAAATTTAATGAGAGAGTTGCAAAAAATAAGAAAGATATTAGTGAAAGAGGGAAATGGATTTTTTAATGAATCATTTCTTGTACTGGATGCAAATGTAGGGCAGAATTTATTAAGTCAGGCAAAAGAATTCTTTAATTATGTTCAGATTACAGGAATAGTCCTGACAAAGATGGATGGAACAGCTAAAGGAGGAGGAGTTGTACTTGTTTCAGAGGAATTTAAGATTCCGATAATATTTCTGGGAGTTGGAGAAACAGAATACGACCTTCTTGAATTCTCCCCTGAAAGTTATGTTAATTCTATTTTAGGAAATGAATGAAGCATCCTTGATGAAACTTGCCTTATCACTTGCCGAGAAAGGAAGAGGATATGTGTCACCAAATCCGATGGTGGGAGCTGTGATTTATAAAAAAGGAAAAGTAATATCTGCTTCATATCATGAAAGAGCAGGGGAGTCCCATGCGGAAGCAAAAGCAATAGAGAAAGCCGGGAATGATGCAAAAGATTCAACATTATTTATAAATCTTGAACCATGTGTTCATTGGGGTAAGACTCCTCCATGTGTTGATAAAATTGTTAATGCCAAGATAAAAAAAGTCTTTATTTCAACCCCTGATCAGAATCCCCTTGTAAAAGGAGAGGGAATAGAAAGACTTAAAAATGAAGGAATTGATGTTTTTGTTGGCCTTTTTAAAAGAGAATCGATTGAACTAAATGAAGTATTTTTTAAGTTTATAACAAAAAAAATTCCTTTTATTACAGTGAAGGCTGCAATAAGTGTTGATGGAAAAATGGCTACTTCTTCAGGTGAATCGAAATGGATTGGAAATGAGCTATCGAGAAATTATGCTCATCTTTTGAGGGGGGAGTATGATGCCATAATGGTAGGGATTGGGACTATCCTTAAGGACAATCCTCTTCTAACTATAAGACATAAAACTTGGGAGGATAAGAAAATTGTTAGGATTATACTTGATTCAAATTTGAGGATAAACCCTGATTTTAAGATTTTTTCAACCTTAGGCAGAGGGAAATTAATCATATTCACAAAAAAATTTAATGAAGAAAAAAGAATAGAGATTTTTAAACAGAATAATGTTGAAATTATTGGAGTTAACGAAAAAAATGGCAAATTAGACCTTAACGAAATATTCAGAAAAATAGCAGAAAAAGACATTACATCTGTATTGATAGAAGGAGGTTCATCATTAATCTCTTCTGTAATGAAGGAAAGAATTGCTGATAGACTTATTCTTTTTGTATCACCAAGACTGATAGGAGGAATAAATGCTCCCTCTCTTTTTGGAAATGTTGGATATAAAGATTTAAAAGAAGCTTTGAGTTTAAAAAAAGTTACCAGTTTTAGCCTGAATTGTGATACAGTATTTATTGGATATTTTAATTAAAATGAACTAAATGACATGTTTACAGGAATAATCGAAGAGGTAGGGAAAGTTGAAGAAATTGTAAGATCAAAAGGGAAATACATTTCCATCAGGACTTCTGAAATAGTAGGTAAAGTTGAGATAGGAGATAGCGTTTCAGTTAATGGAGTGTGTTTAACCCTTAAAGACAAAAAAAATGATAGAATTATTTTTGACCTTTCCGAGGAGACATTAAAGAGAACGAATTTCTCATTTTTGAGAGAGGGAAACCCGATAAACCTTGAAAGAAGTATAACTTTAAGCTCTCCTCTTGGAGGACATATAATCTTAGGCCATTGTGATGGGTTTGAAAGAGTTTTGTTCAGTAGATCCACAGAAAACGGGAAAAGAATTAGAATTACTCTATCAAAGGAATTAAGAAAGTGGGCAGTTACAAAAGGTTCTATTGCTGTTAATGGGGTGAGTCTTACGATTGCTGATTTAAGTTCAAATTTTTTTGAGGTAGAGATAATCCCTGTTACTATTAAGAAAACAAACCTGGGCTTTTTAAAAGCAGGAGATTTAGTAAATCTTGAAATGGATGTACTGGGAAAATATATATGGAATTTTATGTCTTATAAGAAAAATTCAGATACTAAAAAGAATAAATTATATTATTTAATATAGAGGAGGGAAATCTTATGGGAATAATTTCAGTAGAAGAAGCCATAGAGGAAATAAAAAAAGGAAAGATGATAATAATCGTGGATGATGAGGATAGAGAAAATGAAGGAGATTTAATGATTGCTTCAGAAAAGGTTACCCCGGAAGCAATAAATTTTATGGCGAAGCATGGAAGGGGACTTATCTGCCTTGCAATGACTGATAAAAGGTTTGAAGAGTTACGGATACCCCTTATGGTCCATGAAAACACAGCTCCATTTGGTACGGCATTTGGAGTTTCATTTGATGCAAAATATGGAGTTACTACTGGAATTTCTGCTCATGATCGGGCAAAGACTGTATTGGCAGCTATTTCGCTGGAGACAAAACCTGATGATCTTGTAAAACCAGGACATATATTTCCTCTTAAAGCAAAAAAAGGGGGGGTACTGGAAAGAGCAGGCCAGACAGAAGCAGCCATTGACCTTACAAAGATAGCTGGCCTGTATCCCGCAGGTGTAATATGCGAAGTGATGAAAGAGGATGGAACGATGGCAAGAATGCCAGATTTAGAAAAATTTTCTGAGAAGTTTGGAATAAAAATATTAACCATTGAGGATTTGATAAAGTATAGATTGAGAAATGAGATATTTGTTAAAAAAATAGCAGAATCCCCTCTTCCTACCAAATATGGGGATTTTAAAATTCATGTATTTGAAGATACTATTCATAAGGAAACACATTTAGCCCTTGTGGCTGGAAATATTGAGGGAGAAGAAGCTGTGCTTGTGAGAGCTCATTCTCAATGCGTAACTGGAGATGCATTTGGATCTTTAAGATGTGACTGTGGAGAGCAATTGCACAAATCTATGGAAATGATATCTAAAGAAGGCTCAGGCGTGATTCTTTATATGTTAAACCACGAGGGAAGAGGCATAGGTATTGTAAATAAAATCAAAGCATATTCATTACAGGATCGGGGTGACGATACGGTTGAAGCGAATGTTAAACTGGGATTTAAACCAGATCAGAGAGATTATGGAATTGGAGCTCAGATTTTAATGGTACTGGACGTAAAAAAGATGAAACTTCTGACTAACAATCCGAGGAAATTTGTTGGCTTAGAAGCTTATGGTTTAAAAATAGTAGAGAGAATCCCCATAGAAATTCCTCCGAATGAAAAAAATGAAAGATATTTGAAGACTAAAAAGGAAAAATTAGGTCATATTTTAGAAATGGTTAAATAAGAATCAAATGGATTTCCCTGAAAAACTTAGCCTTGAAGAAAAGATAAAATTATTGAAGAATGAAAATTTCCCCTCGTATGAGAATAGAAAAGAAATATTAATCAAGTTAGCAAAAGATGAATCTGCTTCAGTAAGAGCTTTAGCTATTAAACTTCTAAGTAAATTTAATTACAGAGAAGAAAATTTGTTCAGGGATGCGTTATCAGACCCGAATCCCGTAGTGAAAAAGTCAGCTTCAAGAGCAATTAAGAACATAGAAGATTATGAAAAAAAACTCAAAGATAAAAAAAATCAAATAAATGAAAGATTATCATCCTGTACTGCAAGTGAAAGATACGATATTCTAAAGGAAATAGAAAATATAGAAGAAAACTGGGTAAACGATGTTTATGTTGAATATTTAGCAGACCCGAGTTTAAGAATAAGAAACTTTATTATAGATTTAATAGTAAAAAAGAAAAACTTTCCTGTTCATGTTTATATGGAAAAGCTGAATCATCCGTTGTGGTACGTAAGAAGTTCGGTTTTAAAGATATTGGGGCTGAAAAAGATTTCATTTCAAAAGGAAATAATGTTAAAACTTCTAAATGATACAAATGTAGAAGTAAGGAGAGTGCTTGCTGAGACGCTGGGAAGAATTGGAGGAGAGAATTCATTAGATGTACTGACAAAGATGTTGAATGATCCAAACCCATGGGTTAAAAGCCAGGTAAGAAAATCTCTTTCTGAGTTGAAATCTGAAAAAGATTCTTCCTGAAGTATTCTTGACAGAGAATTTTTTTTCTTCTAAATTTAAATTTAAGCGGGCATAACTCAGTGGTAGAGTGCAAGCTTCCCAAGCTTGAAGTCGCGGGTTCAAATCCCGTTGCCCGCTTACCTAAGATATCAATGGATAGAACGAATTTTGAATTATTAAAAAAACATCCCACCCGCGACAGGGGATTATAAGGGGAGAATCCCCTTATGTTTTCGGGGTAACAGTTCCGATGAAATCGGAACGCATTAGGGGCAGAGCCCCTATGGGAGTCCTGAAAGGACGACGGAGCGGGTTCAAATCCCGTTGCCCGCTTACCTAAGATATTAGGGAAAAGAGATGTCATTTTTAAAGAAAAAGAAAGAGGATTTGTTGAACTTAAGTGAAGAAACATTGGCTCCTAAATTTTCAGAGGTTAAAAACACGATAGGTAAAGGAGTAAAAATTAAGGGTGAATTCTATTCTGATGAGGATGTTTTTTTTGATGGAGAATTGGAAGGAAAGATAGAAGTAAAAAAATCTATGGTAATCGGAAAAAATAGCAAGATTGGCGGCGAGATCAAAGCGAATGAAATAATGATTGGAGGTAAAGTAGAAGAGAAAATTCATGCTGTATCCAGAGTTGAAATTATCCCATCAGGGGTCTTGGTTGGAGATGTGTTTTCTCAGAAAATAGTAATCGCTGAAGGAGCAAAATTATCAGGAAATGTTGATATGAACGTTAGTGTTGAAGAAGATATTTATAAAGAGAAAGAAGAGTCATAAGAATCAGGTAATATTCCTTAATAATTAAGAGTATTAAAGGTTAAAATTGATGAACAACTGGTTTATTAAAATTGAAGAAAAGCCATATTCAGGCAGTTGGAATATGGCTGTGGATGAATTTTTATTCAATGAAGTTCAAAAAGAAGAAAAAACAATTTTAAGGTTTTATGAGTGGGAAATACCTACTCTTTCGATCGGATTCTCCCAGAGAGTAAATAGAATCCTGAATATGGAGTATTTAGAGAAAAATAGAGTTCCATTTGTGAGAAGAATAACCGGAGGAAAAGTTGTCTTTCATAACGATGAAATTACATACAGCATTAGCTCTTCAGAGAAAATTTTTTTTGAAAAAAAATCCCTTTCTGAAGCATACACGATGATTTCCGGAGCCCTTATAGAAGGCTTGAAGAAATTGAGTATTAAAGCTGAGCTCTCAGGAAGATCTCCTAAGTTTCTATCAAAATCAGATCTGCCATGTTTTTCTTTCTCATCAAAAGATGAAATTTTAGTAAACGGAAAAAAAATTGTGGGAAGTGCCCAAAAAAGAAAAGAAAATTGTTTAATTCAACATGGGTCGATTCCCATTTCTGTAAAGAGGGAAGAGATCGCAAATTTAACGTATTCAGACAAAGAAATACTTGAAGAGAAAATGACAACCATTGGAGAAATATTAAATAGAGATGTGGATAAAATTGAATTGATTGAGGCATTTAAGAGAGGTTTTGAGAAATATTTCGAAGTAAAGGTCATAGATTATAAAGAGCCATCTTATTTCTTTGAATTGGTAGAGAAGCTGAATATTAAATACAAAAGCAAAGAATGGAATTATTTATTTTAAAAAAAAATTTATTATTAAGGAAAGTGTTGTGTCATAAAAGAATAAAGAAAAGTGTTTAAATGACATGGCACTAAATGGCTCCAATTGAGAAAAGAGCAAGGGTGGTTTCCTCTCTATCATTGACCTCTAAAATCTTGTTGACTTGATCATCATAAAAGGCTCCTATTACACATCCACCCAGATTTAATGAGGTCACAGCTAAATAAATATTCTGAATAATACAGCCAAGATCCATCAAAATATATCGTACACCTCTTTCTCTATATCTTCTTGTTGTTCTTTTAGTAACGGATGTTAGAAAAATTGTAAAAGCTGCATCTTCTATGAAAGTTTGATAAATCGAAGCTTTTGCTATTTCAGATGAGAAATCCCCTTCCTTAATTCCTTTAAGCTTCCATTCATAAACATTAAGATGATAAATACCTTTTTTTACTCCATTTACATTAAAGATAAAAACATAAATTTCAATTGGGTATAAAGCTCCGGCGGAAGGAGAAGTTCTCAGTTCAATTCCATATTTTTTAGTTACTATTCCTGAAGAAGCCCACAAAATTTGAGATAAATCTTTTATACTTACTGCCTTATTCTTATAATTTCTAATTGACCTTCTTCTTTGCAGACACTCCCAGATAGGCATCCCCCCTGCTGTTTCATTCTTAGGAAGAACAATCTCTTCATTAAATTCTTTTTCTGTCTTATCAAACTTAATTTTTTCCCAGAATGGAGAAGAGAGCTTCGTATCAGAGAAGAATTTTATCTCATGACTCATAAATTCCCTCCTTCTTTAGATATTCTTTAAACGTCAAAGCGTCATCGAAAGATGCTACATTATTGAACACAACAAAATTTCTTTCATTTATGAATTTTTTGACGAGAAATTTAAAATCTTTTTCTTGATACCTGTAAAAGGGTGATTTAATTCCATGAAGACGATAGTATGAAAATTTTCCATACAATGATTCTCTTTGAAAAGGATCTACAACATGGATTAAATTCAATTTTCTACATATTTCAAGAATAATCTCATCTTTCCAGCTTTCTCCTCTTGGCTCCCAGCCAAAATTAATTCCACTTCGTTTGATTTTCTTAAAGAATTTTTCCATGTTTGCTTTGTTTTCCTGGGTCGGTGTAAAACTTTTAGGACATTGAAAAAGAATGAAGTCAGATTTAAGGATTTTTGCAATTTTTAACGTCACCTCATAGGCTTCATACACCTGTTCTGAAGGTCTGAAAAAACCGCAAGTTTCAGGGGGAAGTCTTTTCATTTTTTTGTAAGTAGGACTTGATGGTGGATGAGTTATTACCTGCCATGCTTTTATGCTGAAGATAAAAGATTCAGGAGATTCTTCCCTCCATTTCCCCATTAAGTCTAAAGATGGGGGTTCATAAAAAATTTTTTGAATCTCCACAAAATTAAATTTTTCGTAATATACTTTCCTGGCTTTTTGAAACCCCGCGCAGCCAATTATAATTTCCACAGGATAATTTTAATTTATGCAGAAATTATTTACAAACTATAGATTTTAGGACAGTTGTAAGCAATTTCACTTATACCTTTGCGTAATTTAGGCTTAAATATTTAAAAAAAACTATTAATCAAGGTCTGTGAAAGAGTAATTTTATATTAATTATATAAGAGACCTCACAGATGGATTTTTTAGGAGGTCTCTAATAAATAAATTGACAATAATAGACTCAAATATTAAAATTAAAAATAGTAGATGAATTTTAAGGAAAAATTATGAAAGATTACTATTCCATATTGGGTGTGAAAAAAACTGCTTCTACTGAAGAGATAAAAAAGGCTTATAGAAAATTGGCAAGAAAGTATCATCCTGACTTGAATCCTGGGAATAAAGAAGCTGAATCTAAGTTTAAAGAAATTCAAGAAGCTTATGAAGTTTTATCTGACCCGAAGAAAAGAGAAAAGTACGATAAATTTGGGACTTATGAAGATTTTGCAAAATCTGCCTCTGATTATTATTCTGGATTTGAAGGATTTGATTTTAGTTCTTTCGGTGATTCGCCATTCAGAGATTTTGTTGATAGTATATTTGGTTTCTCAAAGAAAAAAACAATGGATTCCTCTGAAAAAGGAGAAGACCTTCATTATTCCATTACTATTAGTTTTGAGGAATCTATTAAAGGACTTACAACAAAGTTGAAGTTATTTCGAGATGATGTCTGTCCTGCTTGCAACAGCTATGGGTATATAAAAAGAGACAGAGAAAAATATTGTTCCAATTGCGGGGGTAGCGGTAGAGTTAATTATCAGAGAGGGTATATGAAATTTTCAGCTACATGTCCTGTTTGTGGAGGAAGTGGTAAGAATCCAGGTGATTTATGTTCAAGATGTAATGGAGAGGGAAGAGTAAGCATTTCGGATTTGATAAAGGTTAGAATTCCTGCAGGAGTGCATGAGGGAGCAAGGGTTAAAATAAAAGGAAAAGGAAATGCTGGAAAGAGAGGAGGCACTCCTGGTGATTTATACATAACGATTCATGTAACACCTCATCCAGTATTCAGAAGAGAAGGGGATAACATTTATATCGTTAAAGAAATTACTATTACAGAAGCAGCATTAGGGGCAAAAATTGAAGTTCCTACATTAGATGGTTCTGCATTTATGAAAATTCCTCCGGGAACTCAATCAGGTCAGAAATTTAGGTTAAGAGGTAAAGGAGCTCCTTCATTACAGACAGGGGGAAGGGGTGATCAATTTGTTGAAGTAAAAATAATTACCCCACCTGGTAATGATGAGAGGATAAGAGAATTATTGAGAGAGCTTGATCGAAGAACAAGGGAATATCAGCGATAGAAATTGTAATAATGGAAGGGATATAAAGTTGGGTTAATTTTCCAAAGGAGAATGTATTATAATTGAAATATGAAAAATAACGAAAGAAAAAAGTATTTCATGATAAGCAGTGTAGCTAAATTGTACAATATCCATCCCCAAACATTAAGGTTGTATGAGAGAGAGGGGCTATTGAGGCCCTCGAGAACAGAAGGTAATACGCGTCTTTATTCAGAAGAAGATTTGAAGAGACTTGAAATAATCATTAATCTCACAAGAGAACTTGGAGTAAATTTAGCCGGGGTAGACATCATATTAAACATGAGAGAAAAAATGGAGGAAATGCAGAAAGAGATAAATGAGTTCCTTGAATATATAAAAAGAGAGTTTTTCGAAGGCCGTGAAGAAGAATTTGAAAGAAAGAAAAGTTCATTGGCTAAATCTTCTTCAACAAAGATTATAAGGATAAAAGATGAAGACAAAACAGAGAATTAATAAGGATGAAATATCGAGAGGGTTAAATTTTTATCTCAAAGAAATCTCTAAAATTTCTCCTCTTTCTTATGAAGAGGAAAAAAAATTATGGAAGTTAGTCAAGGAAGGTGATGAAGAAGCTTTAAAAAAAATTATCATATCTAATTTAAGATTTGTTGTGAGCTATGCCAAGAAATTCCGCGGATTGGGTTTATCATTTGCAGACCTTATAAATGAAGGAAATTTAGGACTTCTTGAGGCAATACAAAGATACGATCCTTCAAAAAATGTAAGATTTATTTCTTATGCAGTCTGGTGGATAAGACAGGCTATTATCTCTGCATTGGCAAGAGATAAAAGAATTTTTTCGATTCCTCAGAGAATTGCATCGATGTATGTTAAGATGGGCAAAAAAGCCGATCAATTAAAAGCAAAGTATGAAAGAGATCCTTTAAGGGAAGAAATAGCGAAGGAATTAAATTTGAGCACTGAAGAAGTTGATAGAGTGTATGCAGTTGGCGATGGAAATCTTCAGGCGAGTTTAAATGGAGAAAATGGTGAAAATATTGCTCTTCAAAATATTCTTGAAAATGAACTTCAATCCAGGATTGAGTATCAACATATAAAAGAAAGACTTGTCAGGCAGATTAGAGAAGCCCTGGAAGGTTTAGATAAGAGAGAGGCTAAAATAATAAAAATGAGATATGGATTGGACGATGGAAATCCAAAAACATTGAGAGAGATCGGTGAAACTCTTAACATCTCAAGAGAAAGAGTAAGACAGATAATAGAGCAGACAAAAAACAAACTGAAAGGAACTCAAACTATTCAGCAATTGAGAGGTTATTTAAATTGAAAAATTTTGAAGATTGCTCTGTTTGTTATGGCACAGGTTGGAAAATAGAAGAAAAAGATGGGATATCGTTTGCAAAAAGGTGTGAATGCTTTGAAAGGAAAGCGAAGGAGGAATTGATTTTGAATGCTAACATTCCCAGTAGATATGAACATTGTAGTTTTGACAATTTTAAACCGAATAATCAGTCTCAAAGAGAAGCCTTAAAGATATCCAAAAAATTTGTAGAGGATTTTCCTTTGATGGATGTTGGATTACTTTTCTTGGGAAATACAGGTGTTGGAAAAACACATTTAGCTGTTTCAATATGTAAAGAATTGATAAAAACAAAAAGTGTAAACTGTTTCTTTTATGACTTCAGAGAGCTTATCAGAGACATTCAGAATTCATACTCGGAAGGTTCAGAAATTACCGAATCCGATATATTGGGACCAATATTTGAATCTGAGTTGTTTGTTCTTGACGAATTGGGAGCAAAGAAAACTTCAGCGTGGGCTGAGGAGTTCATTTTTTATATCATCAACAAGAGATACAATGATAATAAAATTACAGTTTTTACATCAAATTTTTTAGATAGAAGATATGAAAAAGAAGAAAGCAAAGTGAAACAGCCATTCGGCCCTGATTTTACTGATAGAAATGATGAAGAAAAAGAAGAGGCACTTGAAGATAGAATTGGATACAGACTCAGGTCAAGATTGTTTGAAATGTGCAAGACAGTAGAAATTTATGGAGAAGATTTCAGGAAAAAAATTAAGCAGGGCAGTTATAGATTTTAATAATTTAGTGTCATGTCACTAAAATACTTTTTGTTATTTTATTGTGACATGACACTTTCCTAAATTTCAGAATTTAATGGAAGTTAAGACTAAAGCTGGTTTATACATACACTTTCCTTTTTGTATTAGAAAATGTTCTTACTGTCATTTTTATTCAATTAAAAAAGATAGTAATCAAATTAAAAAATGGATGAATGGAATATTTAAGGAGATGGATTTTTATGATGAAGAATTTGAATTCGATACAGTCTATCTGGGAGGAGGGAGTCCTTCTCTTCTTGAAAATGATTTAATTGAAAAATTTTTCGCTAAAATTTATCATAAATTTCCTTTTAAATTTAAAGAGATAACAATTGAAGCAATTCCGTTTAAAGAATATCATGAGACATTGAAATTATGGAGAAAGATCGGGATAGACAGAATTAGTATCGGAGTGCAATCTTTTCTTAAAGAAGAATTAAAAATTTTAGAGAGAGAATATTCTCCTGAGGATGTGATTGATTTTTATGGGAAAGCAAGAGAAGCAGGATTTGAAAACATTAACCTCGATTTTCTTATTGGAATTCCGAATCAAAATTTGAAAAAATGGAAAAAAAATTTTGATTTTATCTCTTTATTACACCCTGAGCATGTCTCTATCTATATTCTTGAAAGTTTAGAAGATACAGAATTTAAAAAAATACATGGAGATTTTCAAAAGGAGGAAGAAATTGAGGAACTATTTTTCGGGATAGAAGATTGGTTGATATCTCTTGGATATTATCACTATGAGATTTCAAATTATGCAAAAAAGGGAATGGAATCGCTTCATAATCTTAAATACTGGAATGATCAGCCTTTTATTGGGATTGGTCCGAGTGCTTCTTCTTATAACCTGAAGAGTCGGTGGGAAAATATAGATGACTTTTCTCTATGGATTAAATTATTAGAAGCCGGGAAAAAACCAATAAAACAAATTTCTTTTTTAACAGATGAGGAGATTTTAAAGGATGCTATTCTGATGGGATTGAGAAAGATAGAGGGATTGAATATAAAAAAATATGAAGATGTTACAGGAGAAAACATCAGAGAAAAATTCGAATCGAAGTGGAAGGAGTTGTCAGATTTAGATTTGATTGAGATTGATAAAGAGACAATAAAAATTAAAAGAAAAAAGTTATTGCTGGCCAATGAGGTTTTTAGAGAGTTTATTTGATAATGGATAAATTTTAAATCGATGCTGAGACAATTTGATATATCAGAGATTGAGGCTGTATAATTTTTTATATGCTTTCAAAAATTGAGCTTTTAAAGCAAATAGTTATGATAGCAAAAGGAGGGAAGGCGTGAGAAAATTTCTAATGCTCTCTTTTTTAATGACATTAATTTTTTCTTTATCTTTCTATTCGTTTTCTCAGATAAAAAAACCTGAAGAAATTTCCCTTTCAGAAGCAAAAGAGAAATATGATAAGGGAGGATATTTATTTGTAGATGCAAGGTCTGAATTAGTTTTTAAATTAGGGCATATAAAGGGAGCGGTGAATCTTCCTGTGAGTGAATTCTCTAAAATGATTGGAGAATTTGAGAAAAATCATCCAAAAGATACAAAAATTATTGTCTATTGCAGCGGTTCTTCATGTGCCTCGAGCTATACTCTTGCAAACTATTTAATTAACAGAGACTATACCAGTGTGGAGGTTTTCTTTGGAGGCTGGAATTCATGGGTTCAGGCTAAATATCCAATTGAAAGAACTAAAAATTGATTGATAATTTAAAGTTCATTAAGATAACTGTAGGTCCATTGGAAACAAATTGTTATCTTGTGTATCATAAGGATACAAGAGAAACAATAATTGTTGACCCGGGTGCTGAGCCTGAGAGAATATCGAAAATAATTAAAGAAAATAGGCTGATCCCCACAAAAATAGTAAATACTCATGGACATATAGACCATATTGGGGGAAATAGATACCTAAAAGAAAAATTTAAGACTTCTATTTTAATCCACTATCAGGATATAAAAACAATGAATTCTGCTGGAAATAAAAGCATGGCATTGATTCTTGGAACAAAACCTTCTCCTGAACCTGATGAGTATTTAAGCCATGACGATAGAATTTATATAAATAACAACTATCTTGAAGTTATTCATACGCCAGGCCATACCCCAGGAAGCATTTGTTTAAAATCGCATTTATTTCTATTGACAGGAGATACTCTTTTCTGTGGGTCGGTTGGAAGAACAGACCTTCCAGGAGGTTCTTGGAAGGAATTGATAAAATCAATAAAAGAAAAAATATTAACACTAAACGATGACCTTGAAATCCTTCCAGGACATGGCCTGGTCTCAACCTTAAGGGAGGAAAAAAATTACAATCCCTTTTTAAAATGAGTTATTTAAAAAGCTTTTTAAATTTTTTAACTGTAGAAAAGGGATATTCACCAAATACAATCGAAAACTACAAGAGAGATTTGAACAAATTTTCTCGCTATATTAAAGGAAATTTGCTGAATGTAGAAGAAGAAGATATATTAAATTTTATTAAAAAAGAGACTAAAAAGGGAATGTCTCCCCGCACTGTTTCAAGGTTTATATCTTCGATAAGATCCTTTTATAAATATTTAATGGTAGATGGACTATCAAAAGTAAACCCGGCCATCTCAATTCAAATGCCTAAGAAATGGTTTTCACTTCCGAATTATCTTACACTGGAAGAAGTTGATAATCTACTTTCCATACTAGATGAAACTACTGAATTGGGAAAAAGGGATAAAGCCATGTTTGAAACCCTTTATGCTACTGGCATTAGAGTATCTGAACTAATTAATCTTCAGTTAAAAGATTTGAATCTTGAAATCGGCATTATAATATGCAAGGGAAAAGGTGGGAGAGAAAGAATAATTCCTTTAGGTGAGTCTGCAAGAAAAAAAATTTTAGAATACATAGAAACTTCGAGAAATAATATTTTAAAAGGCAGAGAAAATCCATACGTTTTTGTAAATTATGCAGGAAGACCACTCACAAGGCAGGGATTCTGGAAAATTATTAAAACTCATGGGAAAAAAGCAGGTATATCAAAGAAGCTAACACCCCATACTTTAAGACACTCCTTTGCAACTCATCTTGTTGAGAGGGGAGCAGATTTAAGATCTGTGCAGATTATGCTGGGCCATTCAAAAATTTCTTCGACTCAAATTTATACTCATGTCTCCAAGGAAAGACTTAAAAAAGTATGGGAAAAGTATCACCCCCGAGCCTGAATATATGATTAAATGAAAAATCAAATTTGTTTTAGTGCTGTTATAACTTGATATACTTAAAATTATAACTGTATAATTTTGTATTTGCTTCACAAAGTAAAATAGGATTTTTAAAGTAAATGGTTGTAACTGTATTATATAGGGAGGAGATAGTGGAAAGAACTCTTGCGATTATAAAGCCTGATGCAGTTGAGAAAGAAAGTATTGGAAAAATTATAAACAGAATTGAAAGCGAAAAGTTCAAGATCGTAGGTATGAAAATGGTTAAAATTACAGAAGATAAAGCTGAAAAATTTTACTGGGTTCATCATCAAAAACCCTTTTTTAGGAGCCTGGTTAAATTTATTTCTTCAGGCGAGATAGTGGTTCTTGTGCTTGAGAGAGAAAATGCAATCAATCATTGGAGAGAAGTTATGGGTGATACTGACCCAGCAACAGCAAAAATAGGAACAATAAGAAAAGAGATCGGTTCTTCAATCGAAAGAAATGCAGTGCATGGTTCTGACAGCCTTGAGACCGCAAAGGAAGAAATAGATTTCTTTTTTAATGAATTAGAAGTATTTTAATTTATTATATTCCTGTAGCTGAGGGACATATTATTTTTAATTTATTGTATCTATTCTGTTTGTAAAGGGTTGCAGCAGCAATTGTAATTTCATAATTTCCAAATGTTCCTGAAATACTTCCATTGGAATGATGATTCCATTTTCTATTTTTCTCAGCTGCATTAACAGCTAGAATAAGATGTATTTTATCTGGACTCATATCTGCAATATCCTCTCCACTGGGAATCGCCTTTGCTTTGCTTTTCCCAAATTCTGTATGAGAATGGTAGTCTCCGATAACCTTTACAGGAAGATTCTGAAGAAGGTTTGACATTCTTTCAAAAGCTTTCAATTTCGGCTCTGCTTTTGAAAATGTAGTTTCTGCAGTCTGATATGGTATGGCATATTCAACGATAAATTCATCTGGAGAGGAATATCCAAGAAGAAGACCTATGGATTCTTTTTTGTAAACCTCAATTACCGAAAGTATCATAGCTAAAAATGCTCTTTCTTTTATGTAAACAATTTTTCTTTTCGAATCCGTGGATTCAATCCTTTTTTTCATGATTAATTTATAATATATATTATAATAGGCTAAGGTTTCAAATAATAACTATTTATGAGTGGATCTCTTTATATGGCTATTGATTCCATATTTATCGTAGATGTCAAAAATTTCCTCACAGAATTTTACCATTCTTTTGTCATCTTTCTTCACTTAAATGGTCTCTAATCCTTCCCCTTATCCAATTCCAGTCTGTTTTACCCTCGGGTAAAGAGTGAAAGAAACTTTGGGGGTTATCTTTCAGCCATTCATAATAGTTATCTTCGGTATATCTACAGAAGGCTTCTACTAAATTGTCAAACGATATATCCTCCGGGATTTCGATTCCCTCCAATTCTTCTTCTAAAAATTCTTTTACGACTTCACGGTCAAGCATTCTGATAACCTCCTGTGTTTTATAAATTAATTTCTATGTATATTCTTGATTAATCCTTCTATTCCTTAAATTTCCAGGCAAATATAATTTCCTGTATTGTATGCAAATATTTTTTCTGCAATTCGTTCACAGCAGTATTAAAAGAATCAATTTCACTTCCTGGAACTGTTATATACTTGCCCACATATATTCCTTGTCTTGCCAGTTCTTTACAAAATGCATCTCCTACCAATTCTGCCAATAATATTTTCCCCTCTGGAGTATCTGCACCTTCCAGGCTACTCTTAATAAATTTAGCAACGGAAGGAAATTTTATGTAAATCCTGATAATTCCTATATCTTCAAAGTAAACTACTCTTTTTCAGATATGGAAAAGTTTTTATGGTCTTTTAAGAAGGTTTTGAATTGAAGACTATCTTTTAAGTAAGAAACTAACCTATCATCGACACTTCTCCCCTTAGATGCTTTTTTTCTTTGATTTAAAACTCTTTCACCTTCCAATCTTTCTTTTATTTGTATTGCCAATTTTTCCCCAAATTTTGTTAACGAAAAGTAATCCTTTGCTCCACCTACAATTAAGCCCTTTTCTCTTAATGTTCTTAGTGGACGGTCAAACTTTAAAGAATCGGGCCACTTAGAAAAACGCTTAAAAGCAAAAACCTTGGGGAATCTTGTGAAAGACTCTGCTACAAGTCTTTCAAAAGTGCATATCTCACCATTTTTTGATACCAAATAAATACCAAATAAAATGAGCTCTTGCATTTCTACTTTGGTATAGAGTTCCTCATCGTAATTCTTTGTTCTAACAATTTCAGCCATCTTATTTATTCCTCTTGTAATTCCTTTAAATATTTGTTTATTATTGTATATAACTCAAGGTTAAAAGATTCTTCAACTTTGTTTTTCCGAAGCTTTGCATCTTCTATTTTGTAGAGAACTTGCTGCTTCATCAAAATTAACTCTCTTTGCCTTATTGCCGATTCAGTAAATGGTCCTTTTCCTCCATCCCAACTACTCCTTTCTTTATAAATCTTCTCAAGTTCCTTTTTTATTTCTCTGAATGTCATAGATAGTTGGCGGCCTCCTTTGTGGTATACATGGCTTTATCTTTCATAATTACTCCTTTTAGGTTTTTTCTCTATATATTTTACAACATTTATGAAAATAAAACATTTTTGCCTCTCGTTTTAAAATCAATTTTGAAACTTTCGCCTGTTTTAGAAGTGTCGTATCCTTTTGTAACAAAAGGTGGGGTTTATGTGCATTTTCAATTTTTTCCATAATATTACTTTTTCTTTACAGGTTGTCTTAAAATTGTCCTCCATTTTTCTTCTGGGACTTTTCCTGAGCGGCCTGTGCTAACCAAATAGATTTCATGATGTAGTCCGTTTTTAACAAGATCTTCTTTTTCCATTAATTCGTACATCTTTGTCAAAGATTCTTGTTCTGTAGAATAAGGACCAATATGCAATATCTGAACGCATCTGCCTTCTTTCATCTTTTCAAACTTGACCTCGTTTACCAAATCTATCTTTTTCTTCTTTATAACTTCCTGCTTTGCTTTTTCAACGATTTCAGATGTTAAAAATTCAGGCTGACGAATTAGAAGTTTCCATTTCCATTCTTCACGAGGAACTTCTGTATATGGTTTATCAAAATCTACCCACCACTGCCCTTCTAATTTTGCAACTGTAAAATCCTTGCCTTCTTTTTTCATCAGCATTTTGATTCCGTAGGTAAGAGAATATAGAGCACCAACCTTGGCTTGAAATTCATCTCCACCAGGAGCACCTTTCCCTTCAACAATTAAGGATTGCCTTTCTTCGATATCAATAATTTCTGGTGTTGTTTTTGCGGTGTAATATGCTTTATACTCCTTTGTTAAATCAAGTTTTGCTTGTTTCATAGTTTCACCTATTTAAAGGACTCTTTCACTTTATTAAAAAAAATTCTATCAACATCCCTTTACTTCCGTCAATGAATATCATTTCATATAGATTCTTATGAGAGGCAATAAGGAGATGTGAGAGTTTATAATATATTGGACGCTCACATCTCATTGACATCTATTAATTTTTTCTATATAAATTCAATCTGAAAGGATTATATGAAAAAATTATTTTTATCAACAATTTTAATTCCCTTTCTTCTCCAGAGCTCTTCTATTATGTCCCTAAAAGATGTAAAGCCAGGAATGGTAGGAAAAGGAAAGACTGTTTTTGAAGGGAGAAAAATTGAAACATTTGATGTAGAAATTGTAGGTATCCTTAAAAATGTTTTCCCAAATCAGAGTCTTATAATTGCAAACCTCAAAGGAGATATGGCACAGAAAGCAGGGGTTGTCTCAGGGATGAGCGGAAGCCCTGTGTACATTGAAGATAAATTAATAGGTTCGATTTCTTATTCTTTTCCATGGGCAAAAGATTCAATAGCAGGAATTACCCCTATAGAAGAAATGATAGAGGTCTCAAAAGAGCCTGAAATAAAAAAATCTTTTTCTGCTTTAAATATTCCATTAAAAAAATACCTCAATTTTGAGGATTTTAAATCGATGTTCAATATTCTAAATCCAGAAATTTCATTTAACTATAAAGGAAATGTTTTTTATTCATTGCCAGTGCCATTATCCATTTCAAATGCTTCAAATAGATTAATGGAAAAACTAAATGAATTCTCAAGCTCTCTGAGATTTATACCTGTAAATGCAGGAATCTCAGCGAATGCAGTTGATTTCGGAAATCTCTCAAGCCTTGAAGAAGGTCAGGCGATAGCAGTCCAGATAGTAAAAGGGGATTTGGACATCAGTGCGGTTGGAACTGTTACCCATGTGGATGGGGAAAAGGTATATGCATTCGGACATCCTTTATTTAATTTAGGAGGAGTTGAGTTTCCAATGGCTGAAGGAGAAATACTTGCAGTAGTTCCAAAACTTGATACTTCATTTAAACTTTCCACTTCAGGAAAGACAATAGGTGTTTTCAATCAAGATAGATTTAATGGTGTTTTTGGGATTATTGGTAAAGTTCCTTCATTGATTCCCTTGAAAATTGAGTTAGTGAAAGAAAATGGAAAAGAGAAAAGTTACAATTTCGAAATTGTTAACAATAAATTATTAGCTCCATTTTTTACATTTGTTACCATTTTGAATACAGTAGAAATTGTATCGAAATCTTTAGGAGATATTTCTTATTCTTTGAGGGGAGAGGTCTTCTTAGAAGAAGGGAAGAGCGTAAAAATTGAAGACTATTTTAGCGGAGAAGGAAAAGAGTCAATCGAGAATATTTCGATACTTCCTGCTGCAGTTTTATATTATTTAATGAACAATGAATTTAAGGATGTTAAAATTTCAAAAGTTAATCTTAAAATTGGGGTTGAGGAGTCGATTGAAATAGCGAAACTGGAGAGAATATGGGTTGAAGAGAACGAAGTTAAACCAAATCAAAGACTGAAAATAAGAGTATTTTTTCGAACCTGGAGAGGGGATATAAAAGAAGAGGAAGCTCAAATTTCTATCCCGAACTTTGAACCTGACACTCCTTTTGAGATTATAGTGGGAGATGCTGAGACTTTAACTCAGTATGAGATAAAGGAGTACCGGGGAGGAGAGATGCCCAGAAGTCTTGAACTTTTGATAAGAGCTTTAAACAATATTAGAAAGAACAACAGAATATATTTCAAGCTAAGGACAAAAAAACATTCTTTATTTTTCAGGGGTGAAGAGTTTTCAAATGTTCCGAGCCTTATAAATGAAGTCATTTCTTCAACCCGACTATCGATATCCCCGGTTGATTTGAATTTTTCGACTGTTAGAGAGTATCAACTTCCAATTGATTTTGTGTTTAAAGGTTTCGCAAAAATTCCCTTGAGAGTAAAAAAGTGAGGAAAATGGAATGAAAAAATTAGGCTTTTTTATTTTAAATCTATTTTTCTTTTCAATTTTGTCTTTTTCTGTTATCACTTCTCAATGGATCAAAGAAGGAAAAGATGAGTTAATAAAAGGTAAATTTAATGGAGTTTCTTTATCAGAAGAAGGATACATAGTCTTATCGGTCAAGGAGGAGAAGATCACCACTCTCTCAGAGGATTTCTTCTTCTCAATAGCCCTTGATTCGAAAGAAAATATTTATTTAGGGACCGGTCATGGAGGCAAGATTTATAAAATTGGACGCGATGGAAAATCATCTCTTTTTTTCACTGCATCAGAACTGGATGTATTTTCGCTTACCGTTGATAAACAGGATTATGTATATGCAGCCACTTCTCCGAATGGAAAGATATACAAATTATCTCCTGAGGGAAAGGCTGAAGTTTTTTTTGATCCAGAAGAGAAATATATATGGAAGTTAGATTTTGATTCAAAGGGAAATCTGTATGCTGCTGTGGGTGAAAGAGGAGGAATTTACAGAATTGATAAGAAAGGCAGCGGAAAATTATTATTTCAACCCAATGAAGACCATATTCTTTCATTGATAATTAATGAGAGGGATGAAATTTTTGCAGGTAGTGGTGGAAAAGGAGTTATATATAAGATATTCCCTGAAGGCAAAACATCTGTTATCTATGATACAGATTTTCCTGAAGTAAAAGCCCTTGTATTTGATAATAGAGGAAATTTATGGGCAGGAGCGAGTGGAAAAGAAAAAAAATTGGAAAAAATATCTCCTGAGCTGAAAAAAATTTCTGAGACTGAAATAATTCCTTCATTCTCAATTGAAGTTACGACAAGTGCTTCTCAGGAAAAATTAATCCCACCAGTTAAGATTGATAAAGAACAAAAAAGTGCTCTTTATAAAATTAAACCAGAAGGAATTGTGGATGAGATTTGGTCTTCCAGAGAAGAAATGATTTTTTCTACATGTTTTGACAAGAAAACGAATAAAATTTTATTCGGCACCGGAAATAAAGGAAGGATTTATTCTGTGGATAAAGATGGTAAAGTTTCTTTAGTTCTCCAAAAAGATTCTGAACAAATATTTGAGATAATCTGCCCATTTAGCCAGTCTTTATTTATTACAGATAATCCAGCTAATGTGTACAAAATAGATTCCGCCCAGAGGCTTGAAGGCGAGTTTTTATCTGAAGTTCTTGGCTCTTCGATCATCTCTTCGTGGGGAAAAATTAAATGGGATGGAGAATTTCCAGCCGGAACATCCGTAGAGATATTTTCCAGAACAGGTAATTCGGAAGATCCGGATAATACCTGGAGTGATTGGTCACCTCCTTATAAAAACTCTGCAGGAGAAAATATATTGAGTCCTCGAAACAGATATTTTCAATTTAAAGCAACTATCAAATCAGATTCTACTAATAAAACTCCTGTGTTGAGAAAAGTGATAATTTTCTATCTTCAGAGCAATGTAAGTCCTCTCATAAAGACAATAACGCTTTTTCCACCAAATGAAGTATACCCGAAGCCACTATCTTTTGATGAAGAAATATGGGGATATGAGGGAGAAAAAGTTTCACTTAGAGAGAAAAGAGAAGGGTTGATTCCTACAATTGTAACAAAGCCTTACGGAAAAAAGCTTTATAAAAAAGGATTCCAGACTGTATCATGGGAAGCAACAGATTCAAACGGTGATGAGTTAATTTATAGGATTCTGATCAAAGAGGAAATGGATAAGGAATGGAGAATTCTTAAGGAAAATCTAAAAGATAACACAATGGCTTTCGATACTTTATCTTTCGAGGAGGGTAATTATCAACTAAAAATTGTAGTTTCAGACCTTCCATCAAACCCGGCTGGAAGTGAAATGAAATCAGAGAAGGTAAGCGCTTATTTTATTATTGATAATAATCCTCCCTCTGTAGAAAATTTTTTGATAAAAGGCCAAGGAGGGAATAAAAAGGAAATTTCATTTGTTGGAAAAGATACATTTTCTGCAATAAAGAAGGTTGAATATTCCCTTGACTTTATGAATTGGAACATAATTTTTCCTGTTGATGGAATAAATGATTCTTCGATAGAAGAATACAGATTTACAGTGGTTGCCCCAGCCAGCAATGGGTTTATTACAGTGAAAGTAACTGATTACTTAGACAACGTAGGTGTTATACGAAAATCTCTTTAAAAATAGAAAATTTATTTTATCTCAGACCTTTCAAGATAAGAATTATCTTCGGTAGATATTCTAACTACATCGCCCTCTTCAACAAAAAAAGGAACTTGAACTACCAGCCCTGTCTCCAGAGTAGCTGGTTTTGTTGAGGAGGCTTTGGTTGCTCCCTTTAGATTTGGCTCAGTGGATACAACTTTTAAATCCACTGTTTTTGGAGGCTCAATTCCAACAGGATTTCCTTCCCACAACTCAACATAAAATTTAACGTTAGGGACTAAACAATTAACTGCTTCGCCGAGAATTTCCTCAGATAAATGGATCTCTTCCCAGGTATCATTTTTTATAAAAACATAGATATTATCAATTTTATAGAGATATTCCATTTCTACTTTTTGAAGGTAAGGTTTTTCTACCACATCTTTTGATCTGAATCTGTATTCAATTGATGTTCCATCCTTTAGATTTCTCAATTTTGTTATTATCATTCCATGTTTATTTCCAGGGGTTAGATGTGTTACCTCTAAAATTTTGAAAAAATCGTTTTCTATTCTGATTGTCATTCCTTTTCTTAATTGCGTTGCACTTATCAATTTCTCACCTATTTCATATATCTCTCTATAATAATTTTATCATTGGATTTTAAAAATTCAACATCATTATTATCTTTTTTCAAATAAACATAAATGATTTCTGGTTTTCCTGAATCAGATTTTATTAGTAGTGATCCATTTTCATTAAGTATAACTGAACCCGTATTATCTTTAATGCTGAATTCTTTTATTGATAGGAAGAATTCATCTGCATCTTTTTCAGAATCCCATGATGATTTCCATACCACTAAATATTTTTTATCATTTTCAAAAATGGAGTAGAAGTCACCGTTCCATCCTTCTGCAGCATTTCGGGATATGCTTCTTTCAAGAGTTTTTTCAAGAAGGGTTTGAATGTAAAACTCCCCAATTACACCTGAATATATTTTTTTTAATCCTGGAATTTTTTTATCATTTAGGTTGAAGTTTTTTGGTTTTTCATCGTTGTTTAGATATTTTTCAGGATGAATAATTTCTTCTGATGAGGTGGGAGGTTTAGAGAATATCTTATTTATCTTTTCCCATCCTCCTTTTTTATATATATAATTGATAAAATTGAGCCCTTCAAGATAGGGCATTAACAATTGCTTTTTCAATACTAAAGGTGCATTTTTTAATTCTATTGAAGAGAGGTTTGACGCAACCTCAATAAAGTTCGAGCTTTCAGAGAATGAACTCATTATTGAGGGGTCAAGTCCTGCATAGGATACCATAAGGAATGTCGCATCTCCTTCTAATGCTGCCAGTATTGCAAATTTTCTGTCATCAAAATCACTTACAGGAGGAATTAATTTATTAAGATTAAAATACTGATCCTGAATGGCATGTCTTAATTCATGGACGAGGACAAGGGAAGTAAGATAATTTATCTTTTCTGATGAACTCACTGCAAAAAGAGTTTTTGAATCAGGTCTTTCATCATAAAATCCGGCTACATTTTTCAACAAAATACTTTTTCTCAATTCTTTAAGATTAATATAGCTATCGGTAAATCCAAAATATTTAAGAAATTTTTGTTCAAGATCAGCAAGCTTGTCTGGATATTCATTTGAAAAATATAAATTTAAATAACTTTCCAGTTCTTTCTTATCTAAAATCCTGAAAGGTACATCTTTTATGAATCTTAATTTCCCAATATCTTCCACTCTTTTCTGGATATCTTCGATGGAATATTCTTGAGAATATGCCGAATAGAAGAAAAGAAAAAAAATGGTTGGAAACAAAACTCCTGATAAAATTTTTGTTTTCTTTAAAATGAGATGGATCATCGATAAAAATTATATATTCTTTTAATTATTAAAACCAGTATATATTCTTCAGAAGGCGGTTGACCTATAAAGGCAAAAATGATAGTTTATCATTGTTTAATAAAAGATGAAGACATATGACTTTAAATCGATAGAATCCAAATGGCAGAAAATATGGGTAGAAGAAAGAGTATTTGAGCCTGAAAAACATTCGAAAAAACCCAAATATTATTGTCTCGAGATGTTTCCATATCCTTCAGGATGGGGAATACATATGGGACATGCAAGAAATTATGTAATCGGTGATGTAATTTCGAGATTCAGGAGAATGAGGGGGTTTAATGTCCTTCATCCGATAGGGTGGGATGCTTTTGGGCTTCCAGCAGAAAATGCAGCCATAAAACATGGAATTCATCCTAAAGAATGGACAGAGAAAAATATAATTTATATGAAACACCAGTTAAAAAAACTTGGAATAAGTTATTCATGGGAAAGAGAGATAAACACTTCTTCTCCAGAATATTACAGATGGAATCAGTGGATTTTTTTAAAAATGTTTGAAAAAGGTCTGTCATATAAGAAAAAATCATGGGTGAACTGGTGCCCTAGATGCGAGACTGTTCTTGCAAATGAGCAGGTTATAAATGGAAAGTGCTGGAGATGTGAGTCCGATGTTGAGATGAAGGAGTTGTCACAATGGTTTTTGAAAATCACCGATTATGCTGAGGAGCTTTATCTTGGACATGAATTATTGGAAGATTGGCTGGAGAAAGTTCTGACGATGCAGAAGAACTGGATTGGAAGGAGTAAAGGTTCTCTTGTGGATTTTCCAGTTAAAGATTCCAATGAGAAAATTACTGTATTTACCACACGGCTGGATACTATATATGGAGCGACTTTTCTCGTTCTTTCTCCTGAGCATCCTTTTGTGGATAAAATTATAAAAGAAAATGCATCAAATGAAATCTATGGATGGTGCGAGAGAATTATAAGGGAAATAAAAAGTAAAAAACCGTATGAAGAGATTGAGAAAGAAGGAGTTTTTTCAGGAAAGATGGCAATCAACCCTTTTTCAAGAGAGGAGATTCCAGTCTGGATTGCAAATTATGTTCTTATGGAATATGGAACAGGTGCTATAATGGCAGTTCCAGCTCATGACAGGAGAGATTTTGAATTTGCAAAAAAATATTCTTTGAAAATAAAAAAAGTAATTAAAGCTGATGGTTCTGATGAAGATGCCATAGAAGAAGCTGATGAGAGAATGGGAATTCTTATAAATTCAGAAGAATTCTCAGGAATGGATTCAAATTCTGCCATTAACACGATGAACGAATATTTAAAAGAAAAAAAATTGGGTAAAGAACAGATCACACACAAAATAAGGGATTGGGGCATCTCGAGACAGAGATACTGGGGTACTCCAATTCCGATAATTTATTGTGAGAGATGCGGAATAGTTCCAGTTAAATATGAGGATCTTCCAGTTTTACTTCCTGAAGATATAAGTTTTTCTCAGAAAGGAGGCTCTCCATTAGAAAAGTCAGAAAAGTTTATAAACACAGAATGTTATAAATGTGGAGGGAAGGCAAGAAGGGAAACCGACACGATGGATACTTTTTTCGACTCCTCATGGTATTATTTAAGATATATATCTCCTGAAGAGAAGGAATATTTATTTAATATAAGCGAAGTGGATTACTGGATGCCAGTGGATATGTATATCGGAGGAATTGAACATGCAATTCTCCACCTGATATATTCAAGGTTCTTCACAAAAGTATTGAGAGATTTAAACCTGTTAAAGATACATGAACCATTTCCGAAGCTTTTATCTCAGGGAATGGTAACATTGGGAGGTTTTGCCATGTCCAAATCAAGAGGAAATGTTGTTGCTCCCGATGAAATAATTGATAGATATGGAGCTGATACTCTCAGGAGTTACATTCTGTTCTCTTCTCCTCCTGATAAAGACATGGAATGGAGTGGTAAGGCTCTCGAGGGATGTTACAGATTTTTGAACAAAGCTTGGAGATTGGTGATTGAAAATATCGAAATTTTTTCAGAAAAAGAGGAGTTTTCTTACGAAGAAATGGAAGAATCAGGTAAAAAAATAATAAGGGAAACTCATAAAACTATAAAATACATAACCGAAAATTTAGAAAAAAGACTCCATTTTAACACAGCGGTAAGTAAATTGATGGAATTTCTAAACAGCCTAATGGATGAAGAGGAGAATTTGAGAGATTCAGCTTCAGGAAGACATTCTTTGAGGTTTGCAATAAGAAATCTCATACTGCTTCTTTCTCCTTTTGCTCCCCATGTATCAGAAGAAATGTGGGAAGCAAGTGGAGAAAAGAAGTGCCTCTGCTTTACATCATGGCCTTCTTATGAGGAAAGATTTACAGTGGAAAAATTAATCACAGTTGTTGTCCAGGTGAATGGAAAAGTTAGGGGAAGGATGGAAGTAAATCAGGGACTTTCAGAGAAAGACATAAGAAATGAGGTAGAGAAAAATGCCAGAATAATGAATTTTTTAGATGGCAAAAAGATTAAAAAGATTGTGTGGATTCCTGATAGAATCATAAATTATGTGACTGAATAATTAGAATGAAAAAAAAGATTTTATTATTTTGTATAATCTTGTTTACAGTGCTATGGTATCACTGTGGATATAGATTGTCAGGAACTGGAGCTTTTCTTCCACCATACATAAAAAAAATTTGCATACCCATCTTTAAAAATAACACCCAGAGGTTTGAAATAGATCAGATATTGACATCCTCTGTTACAGATGAAATGGCAAAAAGGGGAAACTTTCAGGTTGTCGGCTCTGAAGAAGCGTCTGATGCTACCCTATATGGAGAAATTATTGAATTCAATGTTTATCCTACTGCGTTTGGCTCTGATTCTCGTGCAAGAAAATTTGGCGTTATCATAACTGCAAAAGTAATATTAAAAGATCTCAAGACAGGAAAAGAAATTTTTGCAAGTTCAAATTATCAATTCAGAGATGAGTATGATATTAAAGAAGGAATGGATTTTTTCACCCTTGAAACAGAGGTTATAAATAAAATCTCTCAGGATTTTGCAAAAAGTATTGTTAGTACAATTTTAGAAGGTTTTTGATATCCCTTGAATTACCTGTTGATAATTAAGGAAATAGAAAAGGCAGGGCCGAAGAGCTGTTATTTTTTATTTGGAAACGAAACTTTTTTACTTGAGAAAAGTATTGAATATTTAAAAGAAAAGTTCATATCAAAAGAATTTATCGAGTATAATTTTAGAAAATTTAATCTGAAAGACGATAATTTTAGCGATATTATTAATTTTCTTTCATCATATTCTTTTTTTCAATCTGAAAAAAAAATTGCTGTTATTGACATTGGATCTTCTGCTGAAATGAAAATTTCAAGGGAAGATGAAATTGTCCTGAAAGATTATTTAACCAATCCATCTGATTTTTCAATTCTGGTTTTTAAAGCTCATCTTACAGCCAGACAGATAAAAGATACTGAATTGCATTCCATTTTAGAAAAAAGGTGTAGATTTTTTGAAATGAGACCCCTTGAGATAGGAGACATTCAATCTTTGGTAAAAGAAAGGATTTCAAAAGAGAAAAAAGATATCTCAATGGAAGCTTTAAATTATCTAATAGATTCAGTAGGTAAAGATATCTGTAAATTGATGAGTGAAGTTGAAAAGATATTGATCTTTATAGAAAAAAAAGATCGAATTGATGTTGAGGATGTAGAATCTTTAGTTGAAGGAACAAGAAGTTTTGAAGCGTGGGAACTCACAAATTCGATATTAGCTGAGAATATTGAAAAATCATTAAAAGTATTTAATAGATTAATCTTTGATGGAAATGATCTTCTAAAAATATTCAGTTACATATCAAAAGGATTTAACAACTATTACAGAGCAAAGTTAATGATATTGAATGGATACAATCGGGATGAAATAATAAAGGAATTGAGAATTACCTATAATAAGTATAAATTTTTTAATTCGCTCGAAAAGATTGAGATGGAAAATTTAATGGCGATTCAAAAGCTTTTAATTGAAGCTGATATAAAATTGAAGACAACGGTATCCTCAAAGATTATGATTGAAAAATTGATAATTGATATTATTGAAGTTGGATTAAAGAGTTAGTGTCATGTCACTTAAATATCTTTTGTTATTCTTTTGTGAAGTGTGCTTTGGGAGAGATTGTTTGTTTGTGAAGATAGTTATGGGAGAACCCATTAGTCATTCAGTAGATACTAAAGAATTAAATGATTTCTGTAATCTTGACTTATATCTTGATCCTGTATTTTTATGGATGGTTCCCTTTTTAACAGTTTTATCTATCAAAGAAAAAGTTGGCTTTAACAATTTTTTTGCAACTTCAATGTTTTTTTCTTCAATAGCTTTTCTAAATTTTTTAATCTGGGTCTTTAGTTTGCTTTTATTTGTCTTGTTGACCATTCTTCTTTTTAAACTCTTTTTCCATTCTTTTAGAGCTGATTTGTGCTGTACCATTCATTCCTCCAGAAAATATTTATTTATAAAGGAAATTATTTGAAAAGTCAAGGTAACGGTGGATCCTTTCATAAAACACTAATTAAATCAACGTTTTCTATTAGCTTTTTTACATTAATCAGCAGAGTTTTTGGATATATTAGAGACATGCTTCAAGCTTATTTTCTGGGAACTGGATTTTATGGAGATGCATATACCATTGCCTACAGAATTCCAAATCTTCTGAGAAGAATCGTAGGTGAAGGAGCAATGACTGCATCCTTCATTCCAGTTTTTGCGGAGGCTAAAAAGAAAGAAGGGAAGGAATCCTGGGTATTTGCTAATACTTTTTTCTGGAATCTTCTTTTGATTGTAGCATTAATAGTGATTATCGGAATAATATTTTCACCATTGATAGTGAAAATAATGGCATATGGATTCAAGCAGATTCCAGGAAAATGGGGAGAAACAATTTACCTGAACAGATTGATGTTTCCATATATCCTTTTCATATCCCTATCTGCCCTTGCTATGGGAATTCTTAATTCATATAATATATTTTCTGTCCCTGCTTCTACCCCTGTTCTTTTCAACTTGGCAATAATAGGAAGTGTTTTATTATTTTTAGATAAATTTAAAAGTCCTGCTACAGCATTTGCAATCGGGGTAGTGCTGGGAGGAATATTTCAACTTCTATTTCAACTTCCTTTTTTAATAAAGATAGGTATGAGATTCCGTCCGAAAATTTCTTTTGGAGATTCTTATGTAAGGAGAACCGGAAAGTTGATGGTTCCCGGAATTTTTGGGGCAAGTGCAGTTCAGATTAATATATTTATAAATTCACAGATAGCCTCATTGCTTCCTCAAGGAGCTGTGTCTTCTTTATATTATGCTGATAGAGTGATGGAATTAACTCTCGGAGCATTCTCCATAGCTTTAGCAACAGCATTGCTGCCTCTTCTTTCAAGGCAGGCTTCAGAAAATGATATTAATTCTATGAAAAATTCCCTTAGGTTCTCGATTAAATTGACAAGTTTTATCACACTTCCTGCTGCGATTGGACTCATAGCTCTAAGTAATGAGATTATAAGTGTGCTCTTTCAGAGGGGAATATTCAACGTCAATTCCACTGAAATGACTTCATTTGCGTTAATTTTTCATTCTTTGGGACTTCCCTTTATTTCAGGAGTGAAAATTCTTGCACCTGGGTTTTATTCACTGAAAGATACAGCAACTCCCGTAAAGATATCTTTTATCTCGATTGGGGCTAACATTGTTTTGGCTCTTGTTTTAATGGATCCTCTCAAACAGGGAGGGATTGCTCTTGCTGTTTCAATTGCAAGTCTTATAAATTTTCTTCTCCTCTGGGTATATCTTGAGAAGAAAATAGGAAAAATAGAAAAAAATAATTTAATTTCAGTCAGCATGAAGAGTTTTTTGAGCTCAATCATTATGGGAGTTTTTTTATTGAGTGTAAAAAGAAGAGTATTTAGCCCAGATGAGCCAATTCTCAATAAAGTTTTTGAGCTTATTATTTTGATTATATCTGGAATTATAATTTATTCAATTTTTTCTTACATCTTTAATCGAAATGAACTAAAATCAGCTATGAAATTCTTCAGAAAAAAAGATAAATTATGAAAATAGTTCTTCAGCGTGTTAAAGAAGCAAAAGTAGAGATAAAAGGAAATGTTGCAGGAAAAATTGGAAAAGGAATTTTAGTGTTTGTAGGTGTTGAAAAAGGTGATTCCTTGGAGGAGGTGGAGTATTTAGCAGATAAAGTTGCAAATCTCAGAATATTTCCCGATGATGTGAAAAGAATGAATTTATCCCTTCTTGATATCTCAGGAGAAGCCCTTGTAGTCTCCCAGTTCACTATCACTTCTATTATCGGCAAAGGAAGAAGGCCTGGATTTGAAAGAGCTGAGGCTCCTGTTAAGGCAAAGGAACTGATTGAAACGTTTGAGAGAAAACTCGAAGAAAAAGGAGTTAAAGTCGAGAAAGGAATATTCGGAGAAATGATGGATGTGTATTTAATAAACGATGGACCTGTTACCTTTATTTTAGAAAGGAGGAGAAATTAAATGGATATTATAGAAGCTATCAAGGAACGAAGAAGCATAAGAGCCTTTAGAAATGACCCAATAGATAAAAAAATAATTGAAAAAATTCTTGAGCTGGCTTTAAAAAGTCCTTCGTTTCAAAATTCTCAGCCATGGGAAGTTATTGTAGTTTCAGGAAAAAAGAAGGATGGGTTATCCCAAATTTTGTATAAAATGGCGGAAAGAGAAGCTCCTAAAAATCCAGATCTCCCTCTCCCAGTTAGTTTTCCTGAAGATATTTCAAAAAGAGTTGATGAGCATAATTTGAGAAGATATAGATTATTGGGAATCGGAGCAGAAGAAGTTCAGAAAAAAAGGGAATTGAGATTAAGAAATTATTTATTTTTTGAAGCGCCAGTAATTATCTTTCTGGTTCAAGATAAGTCTTTGCCACTCTGGTCAATATTTGATATGGGATTATTCAGCCAGACTTTAATGTTAGCCTCTCTAAATTTTGGAATTTATTCATGTCCTCAGGCTTCTGTAGTTTACTACCCTGATGAGATAAGAAAATTTCTCGATATTCCTGAAAATAAAAGAATAGTAATTGGCATATCTCTTGGTTATCCGGACTGGGATGCCATAATAAATCAATATAGAAGTTTCAGGGTTGATCTCTCTGAGATTGTTAGGTGGGTTGATTAGCATAGTGTCATGTCACTTAAATGCCTTTTGTTATATTATTGTGACATGACACTTTCCCTATGGGGGCAAGCCCCCCTTAGACGCTTCGCTGAGCACCCCCCAGACATGGGGAAGATACCTTCCCCATACCCCTTCAGTGTGCTTTGATATAAATAATTTTTCTTTGAAAAGTCATATGGCAAAGCACACTTAATGTCATGTCACTTAAATGCCTTTCGTTATATTATTGTGACATGAACTTTCCCTATGGGAGAAAGCCTCTCCCTGGACGCTTCGCTGAGCACCCCCAGACATGGGGAAGTTCCTTCCCTATAACCCTTCATTGTGCTTCATGGAAGTTGTTTGTAATTGAAGATATTTATGGGACAGCACAATAATAAGCAATTTTGATTATTAGAAGAAAAGAATTATAATTAGAAGAGATGAAAAGGGTTCTGGTTGCAATGAGCGGTGGCGTAGATAGTTCAACCGCCGCTGCCATATTGAAAAAGGAAGGATATGATGTAATTGGTGTTTCCTACAGGATAGGGAATTTTTATAACAGAGATGAAAGTAAAAGGAGATGTTGTAATGCTCTTGATGTCTCAGATGCGAATTTAGTAGCAAATAAGTTAAAAATATCTCACTATGTCCTCGATTTCGAGACTGAATTCAAAGAATATATAATCGAAAAGTTTGTCTCTGATTATCTAAATGGTTACACTCCGAATCCATGCATTCTCTGCAATCAATACATAAAATTTGAATTTTTGTTAGATAAGCTTTCTGTATTCGATGCGGATTTTTTAGCAACCGGGCATTATGCTCAATTAAAAAAAGAAAGAGACCATCTGTTTATTTATAAAGGAGCTGATACTGAAAAGGATCAATCATATGTTCTTTTCCCCATAAAAAAGAAGACATTGAATAAAATTATTTTTCCATTGGGAACCCTGAAAAAGAATGAAGTTAGAGAGATTGCAAGAGAAAATGGGTTGAGTGTTTATAAAAAGAATGAAAGCCAGGAAATTTGTTTTGTAGACCGCAATTACAAGGATTTTGTAAAAAACTATTCGAGAGCAGAAGAAAAAAAGGGATTGATTGTTCATGTAAATGGGAAGATTCTCGGAGAACACAATGGAATTTTTAATTTTACAATCGGACAGAGAAAGGGTCTTGGGATTTCATATGGAAAGCCTCTTTACGTTGTTTCTCTTGATGAACATAAAAATACAGTGATAGTAGGAGAAGGAGAAGATTTATTGAAGGACAATATTTATGTGGAAAACATAAACATTTTTGTAGAACCTGAGTATTTTAAGAGAGAAAGATTATTCGAAGTGAAGATAAGATATAAGCATCAAGGCGAAATGGCGTATGTTGAGATGGATTCCGAAAATAAGATGAAAATAACTTTTATCAAGAAAGTAAGAGCACCAACACCAGGTCAGGCAGCCGTTATTTACGAAGGGAACAAGTTAATCGGTGGTGGATGGATATCGAAGGATTGACTAAAGTATAAATTTTACTTTACAAAATATATTTTTTTAAATTAGAATTACCAGTAATAATGAAAAGAAGGATTGGAGTAGCATTTTTGTTAATGTTTATATTTATTTCTTTCATTTTAATTTTATTATTCTATTCCCTTATAAAAGTATTCGATTTCAAAATTGTTATTTTAATGATAATTCTAAATCTCCTTGCAATGTTTACAGGATATTTATATTTGATAGAAAATGTAAAGAACACTGTAAAAGAAGAGAAAGATTCAAAGGTTTCTGATCTTTATAAAAAATTGAGAGAAGCTGAATTTCAGTTAGAAGAGATAAGAAAATTGTCTGAATTTCATTCAATAAGTGATTCATTACTACCTATCTATAACAGGAAATTTATTCTTCAAAAACTGGAAGAAGAGATGAAAAGATCGAAAAGATATAGAATACCGCTTTCAATAATTCTTGCCTACATAGATAATTTTAAATTTATAAATGATACTTACGGTCAAAAAGTTGGGGATGGAATACTTAAAGGTGTAAACGAGATAATTCAGTATTTCTGCAGAGAAACTGACATCATTGGAAGATTTGGTGGACAAACTTTTCTTTTAATATTGCCTCAAACAGATGGTGAGAATGCAGTTCAAATGGTGGAAAGAATAAGAAAAAAAGCCCAGGATACTATTTTTACTATAAATAGAAATGAGATTAAAATTACCTTGAGCTTTGGTCTAACATCTCTGTCTGAGTTAATTTTAAATACCGACCAATTTCTTCTGAGAGCTAATGAGGCATTAGACATTTCGAAAAAAAGAGACGGGAATCAGGTCACATTTTTATAATATTTTGAAACAGACTCAGGAAAAAGATTTAATTTCAAGGAGGGGCTGGTTTGCATTCACAAGCTGACTGGAAGATACATAAATTCTTTCTACTTTACCTTTTATAGGAGATACAAGTATATTCTCCATTTTCATTGCTTCCAGGATAATTAAAGATTGATTTTTTTCAACAGTTTCACCTTCTTTTACATTAATCTTGACTATATTTCCTGGCATTGGGGCGCATATTGTTTGATCTTCTGCTAATTTTTCTTCTTTTGGTAATTTTTTAAGCCCTTTTTCTTTCTGTCTGAGTATAAAAAATTCTCCATTGACGTTAATATATCTAATATCTTCATTTTCAGCAAAATATACTTTGTAAATTTTATTTTCAATTTTAAGGAGTAAAAAATTTTCTGAAATTAAATCATATTGAACACTATAAGATTTATCATTAATCTGAAATACACTTTCATTTCCTCTTTTTAAATGTTTTATTTTGCAATCTTTTTCTTCAAAGAGAAATTCATACTCCATTTATTTATATCCTTCTCCTATGCGCCAATGTCCAATCATCTGCCAAGGTGATAAAAATCCAGATTCTTTAGAAATGGTTTTCTTTTTAGGAAATTTATTCATTGAAATGATTGCCGCTGCAATAAGTGCTTGATCGGTGTATTCTTTTTTTTTCGTTAAAAGACCCCACTCTTTCATATTTTTATCGATAAAATTAGTGTAAGTTTCCCCATGAATAAAATCTTTATGCTGGATTACATCATAAAGAAAAGGAATTGTGGTTTTTATTCCAAATACAATATATTCAGATAATGCATTTTTCATCCTTTCAATTGTGCTATTTCTATTTTCACCCAAGACAATAAGTTTAGACAGTATCGGATCATAGTAAGGAGAAACTTCATAGCCTGAATAGATTCCTGAATCAACTCTTATCCCTGGACCTGCTGGTTCTTTAAGATACAATATTTTTCCTGGAGATGGAGTGAAATTATTTTCAGGGTCTTCGGCATAAATTCTACACTCGATTGAATGCCCTTTCTGCGATATATCTTCCTGTTTTATGGAAATTTTTTCATTATTAGCTATCATTATTTGCTGTTTTACCAGGTCAATTCCTGTGACCAATTCAGTCACTGGATGTTCAACCTGGATTCGAGCGTTTACCTCCAAGAAATAAAAATTTTTATTTTTATCTAAAAGAAATTCAACTGTTCCAGCATTTGTGTAACCTGATACTTTTATTACTTTTATTGCGATTTCACCCATCTTCGTTCTCAGTTCATCGTCAAGGGCGGTAGAAGGAGTTTCCTCTATTAGTTTCTGATATCTTCTCTGTATTGAACATTCTCTTTCATACAGATGAATTGCATTTCCGAAATTATCAGCTAAAACCTGGAATTCTACATGTCTCGGCTCTTCAATGTATTTTTCTAAATAAACAGATTCATCGCCGAAGGCAGATTTAGATTCTCTGATAGCTGATTCTATGTTTGGTATGAGCTCTTGTTCCCTTTTTACAATTTTCATCCCCTTTCCACCACCTCCACCTGAGGCTTTTATCAGCACTGGGTACCCTATTTTTTGAGCAAATTTTTTAAAATTCTCCATACTTTTACCAGTTTGGTTCATCCCGGGGATAATAGGGATTCCAGCTTTTTTCATTGTATTTCTTGACTCCAGCTTGCTTCCAACAAGTTTCATAGCCTTAGAATTTGGTCCGATAAAAATAATTCTTTCTTCCTCACATCTTTTTACGAAATTATAATTTTCTGCTAAAAAACCGTATCCAGGATGAATCGCATTGCAACCAGCTTTTTTTGCAGTTTCGATTATTTTTTCTATGTTCAGATAGCTTTCTAAAGGTGAGGGTGGGCCGATCAATATTGCTTCATCTGCCATCTGAACATGGAGGGAGGATTTATCAACTTCAGAAAATATCGCAACACTTTTAATTGAAAGTTCCCCGCACGCTCTTATTACTCTTACTGCTATTTCCCCCCGGTTAGCTATTAATATTTTTTTTATTATTCCCATTTAAACATTATTATACCATAATAATGAGCAGCTTAACTTTTATTTGACTTGTTCCAATAAGGTTTCCTTTTTTCTATGTATGAGCTGAGACCTTCCTGACCTTCTTCACTTATTCTCAACTTTGCTATCACCTCAGCAGTATAATTTTTAATTTCGTCCCATTTCAATTGAGGTATGTCAACAAATGCTTTTTTTGTATGCTCAATGGCTCTTGGTCCACTTGAGAGTAATTGATTAATTTTCTGATTGCAGAATTCTTCCAGTTGCTCTTCTTTGACCACATAATTTATAAGATTTATTTCTTTTGCCTTAAATGCATCTATTCTTTCTCCTGTAAGGAAGAATTCTTTTATTTTACCTTCTCCGCATCTTCTGATTAAATAAGGAGATATAACTGCTGGAATAAGCCCAATTTTAACTTCACTTAAGCCAAATATAGATTTTTCTGAAGCAACTGCAATATCACAGACAGAAACAAGTCCGGTGCCTCCTCCAATTGCAGCTCCATTTACTTTTACTATCGTAGGCTTTGGATGAGAATAGATGTTATAAAGAAGTTCTGCAAGTTTCAGTGCATCGTTAAAATTCTCTTTGTAGCTAAATTCCTTCATTTTCTTCATCCAGTTCAAATCTGCTCCAGAGCAAAAAGATTTACCTTGTCCAGTAAGAATTACCACCCTTATCTCCTCCATTTTTTTTATGTAATCAAAGACATCAAGAAGCTCCTGGATCATTACTTCATTGAAAGCATTATGAACTTCGGGCCTATTTAAAATTACTTTAGCAAGGCTATTTTCTTGAATGAACTTTACTGTTTCCAGATTTTTCTTTTCCACCTTATTTCTTCTATAAAAAAACTGAGCAGGGAAGGTAGCTGAAAAAAACGTCAGGAATGCTGAGCGGGCATGGTTTCATCCCCATTATTTACATCCTGAACACGCCGAATTTATGGTCTGGAATCGGTGCATTCAAACTCATTGAGATTCCTAAAGCAAGGGCATTTCGAGTATCGAGTGGGTCAAGTATTCCATCATCCCAGATTCTGGCGGTTGAAAAATAGGCACTGCTTTCATTTTCATACTTTTTTAAGATAGGCTCTTTAAACTTTTCCTGTTCTTCCTTACTCATCCCAATTCCTTTCTTTGCAAGGGCAGCCATCCTTACACTGAGTAGAGTGTTAGCAGCCTGTTCTCCTCCCATCACACATATCTTTGCATTGGGCCACATCCATAAAAGCCTTGGAGCATATGCTCTTCCTGCCATTGCATAATTTCCAGCTCCATAAGAGCCTCCTATTATTAAAGTAAATTTTGGAACATTAGCATTAGCCACTGCATGGACCATCTTTGCTCCATCTTTGGCGATTCCTCCATGTTCGTATTGTTTTCCCACGATAAAGCCAGTTATGTTCTGGAGGAATATTAAAGGTATTTTCCTGACTGAACACATCGATACAAAATGAGCTCCTTTTTGGGAGCTTTCAGAGAATAAAACTCCATTGTTAGCAACTATTCCTACAGGATGTCCCATTATTCTTGCAAATCCGCATACAAGGGTTGGGCCGTATAGCTCTTTGAATTCATGAAACTTGCTTCCATCAACAATTCTTGCTATTATTTCGTGCATATCAAACGGCTTCTTGAGATCTTTTGGGATGATTCCGTAGATTTCTTCCGGGTCATATGCAGGCTCTTCTGGTTCATCTATTTCAAGCTCTGTTTTTTTATTAGCACCAAGGTTCTTAACTATGTTTCTTGTTATTTCAATTGCGTGCTCATCGTTTAGAGCATAATGATCCGATACACCTGAAATTCGACAGTGGACATCTGCTCCTCCAAGTTCTTCTTCTGTTACTTCTTCTCCGGTTGCAGCTTTAACAAGAGGTGGTCCACCAATGTATATAGTACCTTGCTCTTTCACGATAACTGTTTCATCACTCATGGCAGGAACATAGGCGCCACCTGCAGTACAGAAACCAAGGACTATGGAGATTTGAGGGATTCCCATGGCAGACATTCGGGCCTGATTGTAGAATATCCTCCCGAAATATTCTTTATCAGCAAAAGTTCCAGATTGATAGGGAAGGTTGATTCCGCCTGAATCAACCAGGTAAATACAGGGAAGTCTATTCTCCATTGCAATTTCTTGAGCCCTTACATGTTTTTTTATCGTTTCAGGATAGTATGTTCCTCCTTTGACAGTGGCATCATTTGCTACTACTAAGACTTCTCTTCCATGGACAACTCCAACCCCTGTTATGATCCCTGCAGATGGAGCTTCATTGTCGTACATTCCGTAGGCGGCTAAAGTGGAAAATTCAAGAAAAGGCGTGTTTGGATCAAAAAGTAAATCCAATCTTTCTCTTGCCGTTAATTTTCCCCGGGATTTATGTTTTTCTATTGCTTCAGGCGGACCGCCTTTCTTTACCTCTTCAAGTCTCCTTTTGTATTCTTCAACAAAAGATTTCATGTGTTCAAAATTTTCTTTAAACTCTGGACTTTTTGTGTTTATTTTAGTTTCTATTTTATACATTTATTTTAAAATAAACTTATAACCATAATTTATGATTCCAGCATGACCCTGTTCCTGAATTTTTCTGAAAACTACCCTGACTTTTTTTCCGATCTCAATTTCTTCTGGATTGGCATCGGTTATCTGACCCATAATCCTTACTCCATCATCAAGCTCAACAATTGCCACTGGATAAGGAGCTTGACCATTGAACTGTTTTGGAGGAACTCTTATTATTGTATAGGTCACAATTTTTCCTTCCTCTTTTAATCTTATATTTTCAAACTCCTGAGTCTTGCAGTTGGAGCATATGAGCCTGGGAGGAAAAAAGATTTTTCCACATTTTTTACATTTTAAAGCTTCCAGCCGATACCTCTGAGGGATTTCTCTCCAGTATTTTGGTATGCTCATCTTTATCCTCCTTAATAAGGTTTAAATATGTGAACAACTGAACTTGCACCTGAACCGCCCATGTTCTGCGTTAGTCCTATTTTTGCATTCTTTATCTGCCTTTTTCCCGCTCTTCCTGTAAGCTGAAAGAAAATTTCAACTGCCTGAGCAACTCCAGTTGCTCCAACAGGATGGCCTTTTGCTTTTAATCCTCCAGAAGTATTTACAGGAATTTTTCCTTCGAGAGCTGTGTATCCATCTTCAATGAACTTTCCTCCTTTCCCTTTCTCCACAAAGCCAAGTTCTTCCATTATCACAATTTCAGCTATCGTAAAGCAATCATGAACCTCTGCAACGGAAACTTCTTCTGGAGTAATTTCAGCCATTTTGTATGCTTTCTTTGCTGATAAGTTGACTGATTTTAAAGATGTGACATCTTCTCTTAAATGGAGAGCTAAAGTATCTGTTGTCATTGAAGAACCAATTATCTTTACGGAGGAATTTTTATGTTTTCTTGCTATATCGCCAGAGCAGAGTACCAATGCAGCAGCTCCATCAGTAACAGGAGAACAATCCATAAGCCTTAACGGGTCTGCTACAAGAGTTGAATTTAAAACTGTGTCTAAAGTTATTTCCGATTGAAATTGGGCATATGGGTTCAATGACCCATTTTTATGATTTTTTACTGCAACCATTGCCATCTGTTTTCTTGTGGTTCCATATCTTTTCATATGGGCGTTTGCAATCATAGCATAGAATCCTGGAAAGGTGATTCCATGGTAAACTTCGTATTCCTGATCTGCAGCTGTAGCTAATGCAAATGTGATATCTTCAGCATCTGTCATTTTCTCGACTCCACCAACAAGAACGATGTCTGAGAGTCCGGATGCTATTTCTCTTAAGCCTTGCATCAAAGCAACCCCTCCTGAAGCACAAGCAGATTCAACCCTATAAGCTGGAACAGGATTTTGTCCTAAATAATCAGCCATTAATGCTCCAATGTGTTCCTGTTCAACAAACAGCCCGCCTGACATGTTTCCTACTATAATTGAATCCACATGATCTACTCCAGCATCTTTTATTGCTGAAAGAGCTGCTTCAACAAAAATATCTCTTATGGATTTATCCCACAATTCTCCAAATTTAGTTAATCCAGCACCTATTATTGCGACTTCTCTCATGTTGATTCTCCTATCCATTCATGATTATTTTGTTTCTGAGTTTAGCGTAAGTGCCGTAATCCACATAAATTTTATTTTGATCGAGCATTTCTTTTACAGTCACACAATTATTTCTTACTTCATTAATTCTTTCTCTTACTCTGAATATAAATGCATCTGAGCCTGCGCCTGAGCCGAAAGAAACGATTAAAATTAGTTCCCCTGGTTTAGCTATATCAAGAATTGCTGAAAGACCTGTTGGAGAGGATCCGGAATAAGTGTTTCCCATGTAAGGTACTATCCATCCCGGTTGAATCTGCTCCATTGTGAATCCAAGGGCTTTTCCTGCTTGCTGGGGAAATTTTCCATTTGGCATGTGAAAGACTGCATAATTAATATCTTTTGCAGACAATCCAGCTTTCTTCATTATCTCTTTTCCAGCGTTTATGATATGCTTAAAATAAGCAGGCTCGCCTGTGAACCTTCCTCCATGACGGGGATAGAATTCATACTCTCTTCTCCAGAAATCAGGCGTATCGGTTGAGTAAGAGAATGTTTCTACAACCTCAGCTATTACTTTATTGTCATTAGCTCCAAAGATGAATGCAGACCCCCCTGCAGAGGCAGAATATTCAAGAGCATCTCCTGGAGCTCCCTGGGAAGTATCTGATCCGATTGCCAGTCCATACTTTATGACTCCTGCTTTAACAAGACTATAACAGACAAACATGGCCTCAGTTCCAGCTTTGCATGCAAATTCATAATCAGCAATGTGAACATCAGGAGTAATTCCTAAAGCTTCAGCAACAACTGTCCCTGAAGGTTTTACAACATAGGGATGGGATTCAGAACCAATGTAAACTGCTCCTATTTCTTTAGGGTCGATTTCAGCCCTTTTTAAGGCATTTTTTGAAGCTTCTACTGAGATTGTAATTGTATCTTCATCATGATTTGGTACTGTTTTTTCATAAAGAAGGAGGCCTCTTTGAATTGATTCAGGGTCAGCTCCCCATTGTTTTGCAATTGTTTCTGTTTTAATTCTTAATCTTGGCAAATATGACCCATATCCTATGATTCCAATCATTTTGGATCTCCTTTATGTTATTTTGAAGTATTAAAATTATTTTAGAATTAACAATATCTTAACAGCCTTTTTAAGTCAAGATAGTTGAATTTTCTTCCATTTAGACCTCCAATCTTTCATTTGCTTTCCATGAAAAATTTTGTATAATTTGAAAACAATGGAAAAATTAGAAATTACTAAGGACTTATTATAAAAAAGTAATACCTGAAAAATAGCTATTTTCTGTATGGAGGAAATCAAGCATGAAGATGAAGCAAAGTTGGTTGATGTGGGCTGGTTTCGGGGGGATCTTTTTTGGGATCAGCCTTGTTGCGGTTCGAGCCAGATCCTTAGGAGACGCAATCCTTAACTTGCAGTTTCGGATTCCTCAAGATCCTGTGGCGCTTTTTGGGAACATGCTTGTAATCGGTTCTGCGCTGTTTCTGGTTTTGCTCAGGCTCAAGCGGGATAAATAAGACTGATGGCACAACATTCGGCTAACATTCGACCTGTACTTGACAGTGAGAGAAAAAGGTATTAGTTTAAATTAAAGGATTAAAAAAAACATGAGGAAAGGCGAAGAAAAGAAGGAATCAGTTCTCAGAATTTTTCCGCTTCAAAAAAGAATCGCTTTAGTCCTTCCTTATAATCCCTTTTTGATAGAGAAAGTCAAAACCATTCAAGGATATAGATGGCATCCAGAGGAAAAGCATTGGAGCTTTCCAAATTCAGATGGAACTTTAGAAAAGATTTTAAAAGTTTTCGAGTGTGAAAAAATTTATTTAGACCCTGAATTACAAGTTAAACTCTCTCCAGTAAGCAAGCTAGCCACTATTCCAAACTCATTATACAACTTTGAAGAATTAAGAAGAGAACTTGTATCAAGGAAATACAGTTATAAGACAGTAAAAGCTTACATCTATTACAATAGAGATTTTCTTGCCTTTACTGGCAAGAAACTCTCTGACATCACTGATAAAGAAATAAAAGACTATCTTGTTTATCTTGTAGAAGAAAAAGAAGCAGCAACCTCTACACTGAACCAAGCAATTAATGCTCTGAAATTTTATTATGGCACAATGCTCAAGAAAAAATTTCCATACGAAATTAAGAGACCACGTAAAGATAAAAAACTGCCAATAGTTTTAAACAAAGAAGAGGTTGCAGAAATCCTATTATCAGTAGATAACATCAAGCACAAAGTAATCCTGATGCTCGTCTATTCTGCTGGATTAAGAGTAGGAGAAGTGGTAAAATTAAAAATGGAAGACATTGATAGTGAAAGAATGCTAATACATATTAAAGGTTCAAAGGGACGAAAAGACAGATATGCAATGCTTTCGGAAACGGCGTTACAGACTTTAAGAGAATACTGGAAAGAATACAGACCTCAAAAGTGGTTATTTGAGGGTGCGAAGGTGGATAGGCATATTTCAATAAGAGCGGTTCAGAAGATATTAGAGCATGCTTGTGAAAAGGCTGGAATAAAGAAAGATATTTCAGTGCATACCTTAAGACATAGCTTTGCCACCCATTTACTAGAGAGCGGGACTGATTTAAGATATATTCAGGAAATACTTGGACACAAAAACAGCAAGACGACAGAAATTTACACTCATGTCAGTACAAAAAGCATAAGAAGAATAAGGAGCCCATTAGACAACTTAAATCTGAAAAAGTAGGTGATAAGTGACAAAAATCGTCAGGAATAAAGGATTTTCTGGTTATTCCGCTAGAGTTGGTATAAACGAAATAATTCGTCTATCCTCCTATTTTGGGAGTATAAACGAACCAGTTCGTCTATGAACAAGTTATATGACATTGGGCTCGGCGGTTTATGAGAAAGTTTTTTAGGTTGATGTTCTTTAAGGGTAACACGAAAAATAAAAAAGTAATACGGAGATTAAAGGAGATTAAATATGCACCACAAATTCGTAATGTTCCCATTTACTGCAATAGTTGGCCAAGACCTGATGAAAAAAGCATTGCTAATTAATGCTATAGACCCGAGTATCGGTGGTGTTTTAATTAAAGGAGACAAAGGTACTGGAAAATCTACTGCTGTGCGTGCATTAGCGGATCTGTTACCACAAATAAGGGTTGTTAAAGATTGTCCTTTCAACTGTCATCCTGAGGATTTAAAACTGATGTGCAAATCTTGTCAGGAGCGATACGAAAGGGATGGAAATCTACCATGGGTTGAAAGGAAGATGGAAATTGTTGATATGCCTTTATCTGCAACAGAAGATATGGTGGTTGGAGCAATTGACATCAAACGAGCACTCAAAGAAGGCATAAAGGCATTAGAGCCGGGCATTTTAGCGAGAGCCAACAGAAATATACTCTACATTGATGAAGTAAATTTACTTGATGATCATCTTGTTAATATTCTTTTGGACGCTGCCGCCATGGGAGTCAATATTGTAGAAAGGGAAGGTATATCTCTTTATCACCCAGCACGTTTTATCCTCATTGGTACAATGAATCCAGAGGAGGGCGAACTGAGACCACAGATATTGGATCGCTTCGGGCTATGTGTGGAAGTAAATGCATTATCTTCAAAAGAGGATAGGCTCAAGGTGATGGAATACCGCAGGATGTTTGATTCTGATCCATGGAAATTTGAGGAAAAATTCAATGATGAGAAGGAAACATTAAGGAAGCACATAGTTAATGCCCAGCTAATCCCACAAATCAATATTTCCCAGAACATGGTCGAGAAGATTGTTGAAATAACGACATCTCTCGGAATTAAAACACATCGTGCAGATATTGTAATGGAAAAGACCGCAAAAGCACTTGTGGGATTAAGCGGAAGAAATTATGTAACAGAAGATGATATCAAAGAAGCTGCTCTATTAGCGCTTTCTCATAGGATGCGACAGAAACCATTTGAAAAAGGAGCAACGCCAACAAGAGAAACGATAGAGACCATTTTACAGGGAAGGACAAAAGAGGAAGTATCTGATTTTGAAAAAGACGCTGAGAAAAAGAGAGACATATTAAAATTTGACGCAACTAGTTCTGGGCAGGGAAGGGATTTTCCAAAAATAGAGGGGAAAAAAGGATTATGCGTCAGAGCAAGGGAAAGCGAAAATCCAAAAAGCATAGCAATCGATGCCACTTTGAGAAAGACTATTAGAGAAACTGGGAAGTTAGAAGTCTTACCGGAGCATCTCATGGAGAAAGTAAGGGTAAGCAAGGGTGAGGCGCTCTACATTATTCTACTTGACTCATCGTCTTCCATGAGAATAGAAAGAAAGATAAGGTTCGCTAAGACACTTGCGTGGCTCTTGCTCAAGCAATCTTATGAAAAGAAAAACAGGGTTGCCCTTTTGACATTTCGGGGCAATGATGCTCAGGTTTTGGTACCACCCACATCAGATTTTATTAAGGTAGAACACTCCTTGGAAAATCTTCCCACAGGGGGTAGAACACCGCTCACACCTGCACTTTATAAGTCATTTGAGATTGCTAAAAAAGAGAACGATGCAATCCCTACTGTTATTTTAATCTCTGATGGCAAGGGCAACGTGTATATCAAAAATAACCTAGCGTGACTTTATTAAGAAAACCTTGCAAATGTGTGGCTACACAATTTTTTTCCAGCAATATCAATATGTTAAAGACGGAAACCAATCAATTTAAATGTATACACTGAAATTAATATCTTTAT